>NZ_JAVRHT010000020.1:0-70294 GCF_031846415.1 Rubrivirga litoralis
GGGACAAACGGGAGCGCCCCGAGTACGAGCCGCCCCGCCCCCGCCCGCCACCCCGCCCGCCGCATGTCCCCTAGCCGCCGCCTCCGCGTCTACTGGGAGCGCTACGCCGCCCCCACCCGGACCGAGCGCGACGCCGGGTTCCGGGCCGTCCTCGACGCGGCGACCGGCCGCGGGCTCCGCGTGGCCGGCCTGTTCGGGGTCGCCGCGCTCGTGGGCGCGGCCGTCGCCGTCGGCGTCACGACGCTCATCGCCGGGGGCGACATGGTCGAGGCGACCGTCGAGGCCACGCTCCAGATCGGGCGCGTGCTGACCGACAAGCTGTTCGTGTTCGCCGCCGCGGCCGTGTTCCTCGCCGTCGCCCGGTTCCGCCCGCGGCTCACCGTCGGGCGGTGGCTCGTGGCGGCCTACGTGCTCGTGGCCGCCGGCTTCCTCACGGCCGACGACGTGGCTCGGGCCGACATCGAGTTTCTGGCCGCCTGGCTCTCGCTGCTCCTCCTGCTGACGGTCGGGACCGTCCCCTTTCAGCCCGTCCAGACGCTGGCCCTGGGCCTCCTCATCACCATCGTCCACACGGGGGCGACGGCCGTGCCGGGGATGGAGGTGTCACTCGACGTGAGCGAGAACGTCCGGCGCATCGCCTACCTCGTCCTCGTGACCTTCCTGTGCACGGTCATGAACGGGGCGCTCTACGCCGGCCGCTACGGACAGTACCGCGTGACCGAGCGGCTGGCCCGGCTCCGCGACCGGCTCGAGCGGCGGAGCCAGCTGCTCGAAACGCGCGGGGCCGAGCTCGAGGCGCAGCAGGCCGAGCTCGAGTCGTCGCTCGGCCGGCTCTCGCGCGCCCAGACGCAGCTCGTGCAGCAGGAGAAGATGGCCTCGCTCGGCCAGCTCACGGCGGGCGTGGCCCACGAGCTGAAAAACCCGCTCAACTTCGTCAACAACTTTGCCCAGCTCTCGGCCGAGCTCCTGGACGACTTCGAGGACGAGCTCCGCGAGGACGACGGGCGCTCCGTCGCCGAGGCGCTCGGCGCCTCGGGCGACCTGCTGGACGACCTCCGCGCGAACGCGGCCAAGATCCGCGAGCACGGGCGCCGAGCCGACGGCATCATCCGGTCCATGCTCGCCCACAGCCGGGCCACGCCCGGCCCCCACCGCCCCGCCCCGCTCAACGGCCTGCTCGAAGAGTACGTGGGGCTCGCCTACCACGGGATGCGGGCCGAGCACACCGGGTTCAACGTCGAGATCGAGAAGAGCCTGGACCCGGCCGTCGGCGACGTCGAGATGGTCCCTGAGGAGATGGGGCGGGTGTTCCTCAACCTGCTCGACAACGCGCTCCAGGCCACGCGCGAGCGGGCCGCCGACGGCGAGCCCGACTACGCCCCCCGGCTCTCCGTCGCCACGCGCCCGCTGCCCCGGGGCGGGGCGGAGGTCCGCGTCTCGGACAACGGGCGGGGCATCCCGGACGACGTGCTCGACCGGATCTTCGAGCCCTTTTTTACGACGAAGCCGACCGGCGAGGGCACCGGCCTGGGCCTCTCGCTGACGTACGAGATCGTCGTCCACGGCCACGGGGGAACGCTCGACGTGGAGACGGCCGAGGGCGAGGGGACCACGTTCGTCGTGTCGCTCCCGGGAGAGGATCCCGCAGCCACGGGCGGGGCGGCAGCGAGCGGGGCGGCAGCGAGCGGGATGGCGTCGGGCGGGATGGCGTCGGGCGGGGCGGCGGGGCGGGGCGGGGAAGCGCAGGACTGAGCCAGAGGCGGGCCGGCGGAGATTGTTCGGCGCGTGTGGAGAGAACGTCACGTTTTTGTGACGGAGCGGACCTAGGTTTGGGGAGCGCGGAGCCCGCTCCGCGTTCCGCTCCGGCATCCACCACTCTCCCTTTATGCGCTTCCCTTACAACGGAGTTCGGCACGGCTTCGTCGTCGCCGCCGCCCTCCTTGCCCTTCCGGCCTCCGCTCAGATCTCGGACGTCCAAGCTGAACCCTCGGCGGACGCCCACCGAGAGGCGGCGGCGCCTGCGCCGGCCTCCCCGTCCCAGACGGACCGCACCGCGCGGCTCGCGGGAGACGGTCCGCTCTCGCGGCTCGACGCGACGCTCCGCAACCTTGTCCGGGGCGGGGCGGCGGCCCGCGGCGGCGACGCCTACGTCCAGGTCGACGTGCTCGCCAAAGGCACGGGCGGAGCCAGCGAGCTGGCGGCCAAGCTGGACGAGCTCGGGCTCGAGCAGACGAGCCGAACGGACTTTGTCGTCTCGGGGCTGCTCCCGGTCCGGTCGATCGAGGCCATGGCTGAGATCCCGTCGCTCCGCTCGGCGATGGCTCCCCACTACCTCGTGCACGGGCCGGACGGCGAGGACACGTACGTGTCGCCGGTCGTGGCGGGCCGCTCGTTCGTCGGCGCCGTGACGGGTCAGGCGAACGAGGCCCTCCGGGCAGACATCGCGCGGGACCAGTTCGGTGTGGCGGGCCGCGGCGTCTGCATCGGCGTGATGTCCGACTCGTACAACTTCCGGAATGGTGCGGCCGCGGGCGTCGCCTCCGGCGACCTCCCCGACGGCATCCGCGTCCTCGACGAGCTCGACACCGGCCGGGAAGGCTCTGACGAGGGCCGGGCTATGATGGAGCTGGCCTACGACGTGGCCCCGGGCGTGGACTTCGCGTTCCACACCGCGTTCAAGGGCTTCGCCAACTTCGCCGGCGGCGTCGTCGACCTGTTCCAGGCGGGGTGCCAGGTGGTGGTCGACGACATCGGGATCTCGACGGACCCCATGTTCCAGGACGGCGCGATCTCGCAGGCCATCGACTACATCGTTTCGCAGGGCGGGGCGTACTTCTCGTCGGCTGGGAACTCCTCGAACGCCTCGTACGAGAGCGACTACCGCGGCACCGGCATCACCGGCCCCGGCGGCGGCTCGTTCCACGACTTCGACCCGAGCTCGGGCGTCGACGCCTTCCAGAACGTCGTGCTCCTGCCGGGCCAGCGCATCCGGTTCGCGTTCCAGTACGACGAGCCGTCGGTGCTCGCCGGCGTTGAGGTCAGCGAGTACCCGTCGCTCTACGGCGGAGCGGAGGGCCAGGCGCCGACGAGCAACTACGACGTCTACATCCTCGACGGGCCGTCGGCCGACGCGGGGATCCTCGCCGTCTCGGACAACGACAACCCGACGTTCGGGGCGCCCTACGAGTTCGTCGACTACACGAACGCGACGGGGGCCGAGCAGACGGTCTACGTCGCGATCGAGCTGGTCGACGGCGCCGAGCGTCGCCTGAAGTACGTCAACTTCGGCGGCACCCGCTCCGTTATCCAGAACGCCGAGTACGCCGGCGCCTCGACCGCGTTCGGGCACTCGAACGCCGAGGGCACCTTCGCGACCGGCGCCGCTCCGTGGTTCAACACGCCGGCGTTCAGCGAGGTCATCCGCGAGAACCCGGAGCTCGTGGGCGGGGCGGCCGTCGAGGCGTTCACGTCGTTCGGCGGCCTCGACATCCGGCTCGACGAGGACGGCAACCGTCTCAGCTCACCCATCGACCGGATGAAGCCGGACGCGGTCGCCTCGGACGGCGACAACAACACGTTCTTCGGCGGCGACATCGTGAGCGACGACGACACGTTCCCGAACTTTTTCGGGACGAGCGCTGCGGCCCCGAACGCCTCGGCCGTCGCCGCGCTCATGCTCGAGGCCACGGGCGGGGCGGCTCCCGCGACGGCCATCTACAGCGCACTCGAGGAGACGGCCGTGGACATCCTCCGCGGCCCCGGCACGTTCAACTTCGGGTCCGCCCCGGGCTTCGACGACCAGAGCGGGTTCGGCTTTATCCGCGCTGACGAGGCGCTCGCCGCGCTCGCCGGTGAGCCCGTGGCGTGCTCGCCGGAGGCGCCCGTGTTCTTCGCCGACTTCGACGCGGACGGCGACGACGCGACGTTCGGCGAGTTCGCGGCGGTCGGCAACGACTCCGACGGCGCGTTCGTGAACCTCACGGGGTGCTCGTTCGCTGCCTTCAATCCGTTCACCGAGCGCGTGACCTACGCGACCTCGGCGGCGGGCGGTGTGGCCGCTGGGGGCGAGTTCGTGCTCGCGACGCAGGAGGGCGACCAGGAGCTGCCGGCGTCGGTGATCCCAGACGGACCGGGCGCGATCGTCCTCGTCGAGGGCACCACGGAGGTCGGCGCGTCGGTCCAGGACGTTCTGGACCGTGTCGTGGCGTCGGTCGTCTACTTCAACGAGGACCAGGTCTTCGGGTCGGCCCGCGGCGGCAACGGCGCGGCGCGGACGTCGACGGACCGGGGCCAGTCGCTGCTCGACGCGCTCGCGGCCGTCCGCAACGAGGCCCCGCTCGCGGCGGGTCCGGTGGACGTGACGCTGGTGGCGTCTCCGAACCCGGTGCGCGGCCGTCTCTCGGTCGGGTTCGGTGCGGCCGAGGCCGGCCCGGTCCGGGCGTCGGTGTACGACGCGCTGGGCCGCGAGGTGGCCGTGTTGGCCGACGGGGCCTTCGAGGCCGGCCGTCACGAGGTGACGCTGGAGGCGGGGTCGTTCCCGTCGGGCGTGTACATCGTGCGGGTGTCGGTGGGCGGCGACGTGCAGACGCAGCAGGTCACGGTGGTGCGGTAGCGTCCGTCTCCACCCAGCCCCCGGGTTCGCTCGGGGCGTGCGCGGCCGGCTCCTTCGGGGGCCGGCCGCGCCGCGTTGGGGCCGCCCCGCCCGTGGCCGCCCCCGTCCAAGCGGCGTCCCGCCCCGCCCTCCACACGGGGGCGGGGCGGGGTGGGTTGGCTCTCCCATGGCTTCGTGCAGGGGCGGGGTGGCGTGCGGAGGGCTCGCGGCCCTTTTCTAACACATGCGACAATTAGTGTTCAGTCAGAGTGTAGGATGTGTTAGGTTTACGTGACGGCGCGGTATAGGTGGAGGTCGGTCCCCTGCTCCGTGCTGCCCACTGTCCACCACCCTCTCTCCTCCGCCCCCATGCGATTCCCTTACCCCCGGTTGCGCTACGGTCTCGTAGCCGCAGCCGCCCTCTTCACCCTCCCTGCCGCGGCTCAAACGTCGCCTCGCACCCCAACCGACGGACTTGAGCCGTCGTCGAGCGGCTATCAAGGCCCCGCCATCGGGAACCAAGCGTTCGGGGCCGCGGGCGCCCGCCAAGCCGGCGTCGTTCGGACGCCCGAGAAGGGCGGCGCGCTTTCCCGGCTCGACGTGACCCTCACCAACCTCGCCGCCGACTACGAGGCCCGCGCTCAAAGCGGCGCGCGCGTCACCAACGACCGCGTCCGCATCAGCGCGCTGGCTCCGGACCCGAGTGCGGCCCGCCAGCTGAAGGCGTCCCTCAACCAGCTCGGCCTCGAGAAGACGGCGGAGACTGACTACGTCGTCTCCGGCCTCCTCCCCGTCAGCGCGCTCGACGAGCTCGCTGCGCTCCCGTCGCTCCGCTCGGCGTTCGCTGACCTCTACGTCCTCCGTGGGCGGGGCGGCGAGGACACGTTCGTGTCCCCGGTCGTCTCGGAGGCCGCGCGCGTCGGGGCCGTCGACGGCGAGGCCAGCCTCGCTCTCCGCGCGGACATCGCGCGCGACCGCTTCGACGTGACGGGCCAGGGCGTCTGCATCGGGATGCTCTCCGACTCGTACAACAGCCTCGGCGGTGCCGCGGGTGGCGTCGCCTCGGGCGACCTCCCCGACGGCATCGACGTGCTCGAGGACCTCGGCGAGGGCGAAGGCTCTGACGAGGGCCGGGCTATGATGGAGCTGGCCTACGACGTAGCCCCGGGCGTGGACTTCGCGTTCCACACCGCGTTCGAGGGGTTCGTCGGGTTCTCTGGCGGGATCGTCCAGCTGTTCCAGAACGGCTGCAACGTGATCGTCGACGACATCGGCTACGCCGGTGACCCGTACTTCCAGGACGGCGTCATCGCCCAGGCCGTCGACTACGTCGCTGAAGAGGGGGCCTCGTACTTCTCGTCGGCTGGCAACTCGGCCGACGCCTCGTACGAGGCGGACTTTGAGGACTCCGGCGTTCCAGGGTTCTTCACGTTCGGGGGCAACCTCCACGACTTCGACCCCGGCCCGGACGTCGACGCCTTCCAGGACGTCCTGATCTTCCCCGGTGAGACCCTCCGGTTCGCGTTCCAGTACGACGAGCCGTCGGTGCTCGCCGGCGTCGAGTTCAGCGAGTTCCCGGACCTCTACGGCGGCGAGGCGGGCCAGGCGCCGACGAGCGACTACGACGTGTTCGTCTTCGACGAGCCCTCGACCGATGGGACCATCCTCGCCATTTCGGCCGACGCCAACTCGACCGCTGGCGCTCCGTTCGAGTTTATCGAATACACCAACACGACGACCAGCATCCAGTTCGTCTACGTCGCCATCCAGAAGTTCGAGGGTGAGGACCGCCGGATGAAGTACGTCAACTTCGGCGGCGACCGGATTCTGATCGAGACGGCCGAGTACGTCGAGCCGGGCACGTCGACCGTGTACGGCCACTCGAACGCAGCCGGGGCCTTTGCGACCGGCGCCGCCGCGTGGTTCAACACGGCCTCCTACAGCGACTTCCTCGACGCGATTGAGTCGTTTACGGGGTCGGCGAGTGTCAACGGCTTCTCGTCATACGGCGGCCTCGCCATCCGGCTCGACGAGGACGGCAACCGGCTAGCCTCGCCCGAGGAGCGGATGAAGCCGGACGCCGTGGCGTCGGACGGCGACAACAACACGTTCTTCGGCGGCGACAGCGGCGTCGACGACGACGACCTCCCGAACTTCTTCGGGACGAGCGCCTCGGCTCCGAACGCCTCGGCCGTCGCCGCGCTCGCCATCGAGGCCGCCGGGAGCGTGTCGCCGGCCGAGCTCTTCGCCGCGCTCGAAGGGACGGCGGACGACATGATCTCCGGTGCCCCCGTCACGACGGTCAACGAAAACGCCACGCCGGGCTTCGACGACCGGACCGGGAACGGGTTCGTCCGCGCCGACTTCGCCATCGCCAGCCTCCTCGGCGTCGAGCCCGTCGCGTGCTCGGCCGAGCTCGCGCTCGCGCTCTCGTTCGACTTCGACGGCGACGGCGACGTCGACGGCGACGACTTCGAGACGGACGGGGCCAATGACCCCGACCAGTTCCTCGGCGACGTGTTCGGCGAGCTCGCCGCGGTCACGAACGCGACGGCCACCGAGTTCGTCGACCTCTCGACGTGCACGTTCGCCGTGTTCAACCCGTTCACGGAGATGGTGACCTACGCGGCCACGCCGGGCGGTGTGATCGGCGCCCGCGAGGAGTTCGTGTTCGCCGGCCAGCGCGGTACGGCGGACCTCCCGTCGGGCACGCTCCCCGACGGCCCCGGCGCGTTCGCGCTCATCGAGGGCGACGTGGCCGTGGGTGCGTCCGTGCAGGACGTGCTTGGATCGGTCGTGGCCTCGGTCGTCTACCTCAACGACGAGACCGTGTTCGGGTCGAAGAGCGGCGGCAACGGCGCGGCGCGGACATCGGGGGACCAGGCGTTCCTCGACGCGCTGGCCCGCGTGCGCGGCGAGGCGCAGGTGGCCTCGGGTCCGGTGGACGTGACGCTGGTGGCGTCTCCGAACCCGGTGCGCGGCCGTCTCTCGGTCGGGTTCGGTGCGGCCGAGGCCGGCCCGGTCCGGGCGTCGGTGTACGACGCGCTGGGGCGTGAGGTGGCCGTGTTGGCCGACGGCGCCTTCGAGGCCGGCCGTCACGAGGTGACGCTGGAGGCGGGGTCGTTCCCGTCGGGCGTGTACATCGTGCGGGTGTCGGTGGGCGGCGACGTGCAGACGCAGCAGGTCACGGTGGTGCGGTAGCGTCCGTCTCCACCCCGCCCCCGGGTTGTCCCGGGGCGTGCGCGGCCGGCTCCTTCGGGGGCCGGCCGCGCCGCGTTGGGGTCGCCCCGCCCGTGGCCGCCCCCGTCCAAGCGGCCGCCCCGCCCCGCCCTCCACACGAGGGCGGGGCGGCTGCGTTAGCCCGCCCCGCCCCGCCCGTGGTGCTGCGCGAGGGCGGGGTGGGAAGGCGTCCTCCGCCCCGCCCGTGGTTCCACCCGGGGCGGGGTGGTGCGGGTGGGGGTGCGGCGCTCGCCTCTGGGCGACCGCCGGTCGCCCCTACTCCTGCGCGCTGAAGCCGAGCGCGACCCCGTTCGTCCACCCGAAGCCGTCCTGGTTCGGGTACTCGCCGCCGCCGGCGGGGCGCGAGAGGTCGGTCACGTCGTACTTCTCGGTCATCTTGCCCGTCGCCTGGTAGACCCGGCGGTTGAGGGCGAGCCATCGGTCGCGGACGGCGTCGGCGAGGTCGGCGCGGCCGTAGCGGCGGGCGCCCTCGGCGCCGAGCCACTGGAGCGGGGGCCATCCGTTGGGGGCGTCCCACTGCTGGCCCGACGCGACGAGCGTGGTCACGAGGCCGCCTGGCCGGAGGAAGTCGCGTTCGATGCGGTCGGCCGTCGCGCGGCCCTGCGCCTCGGTCGCGAGCCCGAAGTAGAGCGGGGCGGCCATCGCCAGCGTCGGCCGGTCCGTCACGCGCTGGCCGGTCCGCCAGCGGACGTCGAAAAAGGCGCCCTCGCTTGGGTCGTAGGCGGCGTCCAGGAGCGCCCGGCAGCGCGCCTCGGCCCGCCCCGCCCACCGCTCGGCCTCGGCGTCGTCGCCCCCGAGCGCGTGGAGCCGGCCGATGGTCTGCTCCTGGTGGTAGAGGAGGCTGTTGAGGTCGACCGGGACGAGGTCGACGGTCTCCAGCGTCCGCAGGTCCGTCGGGTCGCGCATCCAGCGGCTGGAGAAGTCCCACCCGCTCTCGGCCGCCGCCCGGAGGTTCCGGTAGAGGGCGGGGCGGTCGGCCTCGGGGAGCGTCTGGGCCAGCTCGTAGTCCTCGCGGTAGGACTCGGGCCGCGGCTCGGGCCGGTCGTCCCAGTAGCGGTTGAGGACCGCCCCGCCCGCCAGGCGCACGGCGCGGCGGTGCGCCTCGCCCGGCGCGAGGGCCTCGGCGCCGTCCATCCAGAACGCGTGCTCGGCCTCGAGGGCGGGGAGGTAGCGGAGCGCCTCGGCCGAGTCCGTGGCCGCCGCGTAGAGGCCGACCATGGCCGCGAAAAACGGCGGCTGACTCCGGCTGAGGTAGTACGTCCGGTTCCCGTTGGGGACGTGGCCGACGGTCTCGATCTGGTAGGCGAAGTTGTCGAGCACGCTCCGCACGACGTCGAGCCGCCCGCTCTCGACCAGCCCGAGCATGGTGAAGTACGAGTCCCAGTAGTAGACCTCGCGGAAGCGCCCGCCGGGCACGACGTACGGGTTGGGGAGCGGGATGAGCGACGAGACGAGCTCGGGGTCGTCGGCCGGGCGCGTGAGCACGGGCCACAGCGCGCGGACGTGCGCCTCCATCGAGAGCGACGGGTCGGTCTCGTACCCGGCCCCGACCGGCTCGGGGATCTCGAAGTGCCGGTCGACAAACGCGGCCAGGTCGAACGCCGCCCCGCCCGCGCCGTCCGTTTGCGGCCCGCCCCGCTCGGCCTGGTAGCGGGCGGCGATCTCGGCCGGCGGCAGGAGCGGCCGCGCGTCGGCGAACGTCTTGGAGTCGGGGAAGAGGCGGGCCAGCTGGACGTCGTGGAACAGCGGCCCGAGGTCGCGGGCGGGGTGGTACAGCCCGTCGGCCTGGGCGGGCGCGGCCTGGGCGGCGTCCGGCGCGGCGGTCTGGCAGCCGGCGGCGAGGACGACCGCGAGGAGAAGGAGGGCGGGGCGGAGGGGGCGCATCGGGCGGGGCGGGCGTGCGGGGGCGGCCAACCTACCGCCCCGCTCGTCCTGCCCACCCCGCCCGCAGACCGCCCCGCCCGTGAACACGGCGCGGGGCGGGGCGTGCATCGGGCATGGCAACACGAAACGGCACGGCGCGGAAGACGGCAAAGCGGAAGGGGAGCTCGCGAGGCCCGGCCGAGGACCTCTCGTTCCGCGAGCGGCTCGGGGCGCTCTCGAACCTCCCGCCGCTCTTCCGCCTCGTCTGGGCCACGAGCCCCGGGCTCGTCACGGCCAACCTCGCGCTCCGGCTCGTCCGCTCGCTCGTGCCGGTGGCGATGCTCTATGTGGGCAAGCTGGTCGTCGACGAGGTGGTCCGCGTGGCGGCGACGGCGGCGGACCTGGGCGGCCTGTCGGCGTGGGGCGGGGCGCTGGAGGGGCTCGCGTGGCTGCTCGCGGCTGAGCTGGGGCTGGCCGTGCTGAGCGACGTGCTCGGCCGGGCGACGGCGCTCTGCGACTCGCTCCTGGGCGACCTGTTCACGAACGAGACCTCAGTCCGCCTCATGCGCCACGCGGCGGCGCTCGACCTGGCCCACTTCGAAAACGCCGACTTCTACGACCAGCTGGAGCGGGCGCGGCGGCAGACGACGGGGCGGATGGTCCTGCTGAGCCAGGTGTTCGGCCAGGCTGAGAGCCTGATCACGGTCGCCTCGCTGGGCGTCGGGCTGGCGGTGTACCAGCCGTGGCTGCTCGTGCTGCTCGCCGTGGCGCTCGTCCCGGCCTTTCTCGGCGAGGCCCACTTTAACGCCCAATCGTACTCGCTGGCGTACTCGTGGACGCCCGAGCGCCGCGAGCTCGACTACCTCCGCTACGTCGGGGCGTCGGACGACACGGCCAAGGAAGTCAAGGTGTTCGGGCTCAATGACTACCTCGCCGAGCGCTACCGGACGCTCGCCGACCGCTACTACCTCGCCAACCGCTCGCTCGCCGTCCGGCGGGCGGGGTGGGGCGGCCTGCTCTCGGCCGTTGGCACGTTGGGCTACTACGCGGCCTACGCCGTGATCGTGTACCGGACGGCGGCCGGCGCGTTCACGATCGGCGATCTCACGTTCCTGGCTGGCTCGTTCGGGCGGATGCGGTCGCTCCTGGAGGGCCTGCTCGCGTCGTTCTCCGACGTCTCGGGACGGGCGCTCTACCTCGAGGACCTGTTCTCGTTTTTCGAGATCGAGCCCGCCGTCGCCACCCCGCCCAATGCCGTGCCGGTGCCGGACCCGATCGCTGAGGGGTTCGCGTTCGAGGGCGTCGGGTTCCGGTACCCGGGGAGCGAGGTGTGGGCCGTCCGCGATCTCACGTTCACGCTCCGCGCCGGCGAGGCGCTCGCGCTCGTGGGCGAGAACGGGGCGGGCAAGACGACGCTCGTGAAGCTGCTCGCCCGGCTCTACGACCCCGACGAGGGCCGCATCCTGCTCGACGGCCGCGACCTCAGGGACTACGACCTCGACGAGCTCCGGTCCGCCATCGGCGTCATCTTCCAGGACTTCGTGCGCTACCACCTGACGGCGTCCGAGAACATCGCCGTTGGGCGGATCGCGGAGCGGGGCGACCGGCCCCGGATCGAGACGTCGGCCGAGCGGTCGCTCGCGGACGCGGTCATCGAGTCGCTGCCCGAGGGCTACGACCAGACGCTGGGCAAGCGGTTCTCGGCGGGCGTGGACCTCTCGGGCGGCCAGTGGCAGAAGGTGGCGCTCGGCCGGGCCTACATGCGCGACGCCCAGCTCCTCATCCTCGACGAGCCGACGGCGGCGCTCGACGCGCGCGCCGAGTACGAGGTGTTCGAGCGGTTCAAGGACCTGACCGAAGGCAAGACGGCCGTGCTCATCTCGCACCGCTTCTCGACGGTCCGCATGGCCGACCGCATCCTGGTCCTCGACGGCGGCCGCGTCGAGGAGGTGGGCACGCACGAGGAGCTCCTGCGGGCGGGGCGGCGCTACGCGGAGCTGTTCGAGCTCCAGGCTCAGGGGTATCGGTAGGCCGCCCCGCCCAGGGCGGCGGGCGGGGCGGGCGCCGTGCTCGGGTGGGCGGGGCGGCCGTCCGTGCGCCGCGCCCTACGTTGGCGCCACCCCGCCCGTGCGTCTCTACCGCACTGGCTGAGCGGCGGCTGAGGCGGCACGGCACGCGACCATCGCGGCTCGCTCGGACACCCCGCCCGCCCGGCGGCGTTGACAGGCCGCACCCACCCCGCCCCTATGCGTCTCCGCCCCACCCCGCCCCTATGCGTCTCCGCCCCACCCCGCCCCTATGCGTCTCCGCCCCGCCCCGCTCCTCCTGCTCCTCGTGGGCCTCGCCGTCGCCGCGTGCGACTCCAGCGACTCCAACGACTCCAACGACTCCGACGGCGTGGCCGATCTCGGCGACACGGTGTTCGTCTCGTTCGAAGGTCGCCTCGACGACGGGACCATCTTCAACCCCCGGACCCAGGCCTCTTTCCGGCTGGACGACAGCGTGATCCCCGGCTTCCGCGACGGCATCGTAGGGATGCGGGTGGGGGAGAGCCGGACGTTCGTCGTCCCGCCCGAGGAGGGGTACGGCGACCAGCAGCGGGGGCCGATCCCGCCCAACTCCACGCTCACGTTCGAGGTCGAGCTCCTCGGCGTCCGCTAACGCCGCGCTGTGGGCTCCCGCCCCGCCCTTACGCGCCAGGGCGGGGCGGCGGCACGCGGCCGTCGCGGCCGGCGAGGTGGAGCGGGAACGTGGGCTCGCCGTCCCGCGCCTCGCCCTCGTCGTAGCGGTAGAGCCCGAGCTTCCCCGACCGCTCCAGGAAGGCGTAACGGACCTCCCCGGTCTGCTCGATGCCCTCCTCGCGGAGCAGGCCGAGAAACTCGTCGGGCCGCAGGCGCTCCAGACGGACGTTCTCGTCCAGCACGCGGCCGTGCTCGATGAGGAGCCGCGGCCGCCCTTCGAGAAAGTCGTTCACGCGCTGTGAGCGGAGCTGGGCCTGCCCAGCCAGGCTGCTCAGGGTGACGACGACGACGACCACGAGGCACGCGTAGAGGATCGGGACCTGGGGGTAGAACATGACGTCGCCCGTCGCCGAGCCCAGCGCGATGACGACCACGAACTCGAACGGCGAGAGCTGCTGCTGGCCCCGCTTCCCCATAAACCGGAGGAGGAGGACCGTGAACAGGTAGATGACGACGACGCGGAAGACGATCTCGAGGAAGAAGAGCGGGGGTTGCTCTCCGATAAACATCCGGTGCCAGTCGAAGGGGGTCACGGGGTCCACGGCGGGGCGGGGCTAGCGGAGGGCGCGGGCGAGGCCGTGCCAGCTCGCGTCGGGGTAGAGGAGGGCGCGGTACGGCGCGGCGGCCTCGGCGCCGAGATCGGCGTCGAGGCCGCTCAGAATCTCGGACGAGAACGCGGCCGCCTGGTGCCCGCGGTCGGCGTCGGCGTCCGCGCGGTCGGCGCGGACGCGGGCGGCCCAGGCGTCCAGCGCCGTGCGGAACGCGGCGAGGTCGGCGGCCGGCGTCTCGCTCGCGCCCCAGTGCATGCGGAACAGGCGCTCCGGCTCCCACGCCGCGATCCGGTCCAGCGACGCCGGCCACGCCTCCAGGTCCACGTCCGGGGGCGGGGTGACGGGCAGGACGCGCTCCGAGGGCGGGGCGGTCATCCCGACCGTGTCGCCGACGAACGCGGTCGCCGTCGCGCGGTCGAAGTAGGCGACGTGGTGGACGGCGTGGCCCGGCGTGTACGCCACGTCGAGCGCCCGCCCGCCGACCTCGACGGCCTCCCCGCCCGCGAGCGGCCGCAGCGACGCCTCGGGGACGGCCTCGAAGGCACCCCACAGCTCGTCCATCCGGTCGCCGTAGAGCCGCGTCGCGCTCGCGATCAGCTTCTCCGGCCGGGCCAGGTGCCGCGCGCCGACCTCGTGGACCCAGACCGGCACGCCGAGCCGGCGCACGAGCGTGCCCGTCGCCCCGGCGTGGTCGAGGTGGATGTGCGTGAGGAGGAGCGCGCGGACGTCGCCCAGGCCGTGCCCGAGCGCGCCCAGCCCGTCCTCCAGCGCCGGAAGCACGGTCGACGGGCCGGGGTCGACGAGCGCCACCCCGCCCTCGACCGGGACGACGCCGCAGGCGAGGACGCGCTCGGCGCCGAGAAACGGGAGGTCGAGGGCGCGGACATCATTCATGGAGCGGACTCAGATGGTGAACCCCGAGGGCGGGGCGGGAAAACGGGGGCGGGGCGGTCAGCGCCAGAGCGTCGTGAGCGGGCCGCCCCGCCCGCGCACGGGGTCGGCGGCCGGGCGGGGCACGGCGACGCCGGGCGGGGCGGGGCCGTCGTGGTCGGGTCGCCGCGTGGTGAAGGCGTGCTGGCCCTCGGGATAGGCGCCGACGACGCGGAAGTCGGCGCTGGCGTCGAGCCGCTGGTGGACGGTCCCGACGGGGAGCACGACCACGTCGCCGGCCTCCACCGTCACGTCCTGCCCCGCCGCCCCGCCCAGGCGGAGCGCTGCGCGGCCGGCGACGACGGCGAGCGCCTCGTGGGCGTCGGGGTGCTCGTGCGGGTAGGCGAAGACGCCGTCGACCCACGCTCCGCCCCAGCCGTTCTCGTCCAGGCGGCGGACGGCGGCCTCCGCCCCGCCCTCGAATGCGGCGCGGTACAGGAGGACCGGCCACGCGCGGCCGTCGCCGCCCCGCCCCAGCGTCAGCGTCTCGGGCGGACCCAACGGGCGGGGCGGAACGTCGGGCATCGGGCGGGGCGGGAACGGTGGGGTGGGGCGGCGTGGAGCGGCGTTCAGGAGGCGGCCGAGTGCGCGGCCTGAGGCCGTACCCCGTACCCGCCCGGAGGGCGTTCTACACGAACGCGCTGAGGCCGGTGATGGCGCGGCCCGTGATGAGCACGTTCATCTCGCGCGAGCCCTCGTAGCTGTAGACGGCCTCGGCGTCGGCGAACAAGCGGGCCACGTCGTGCTCCAGCAAGATGCCGTTGCCGCCGAGCAGGCCGCGCCCGATCTGCGCCGTCTCGCGCATCTTGTCCACGCACCACACCTTGGCGAGCGACGCCCGCTCGTGGAGCCGCTCGTGCTCCTCGTAGAGCTGGCCGAGCCCGAGGACCGTGGCCTGGATGGCGACCACGTTGCCGAGCATCCGCACGAGCCCCTCCTGGACGAGCTGGAAGCCGGCGATCGGCTTGCCGAACTGGGTCCGCCGCGTGCAGTAGTCGAGCGTCGCCTCGTAGAGCCCCATCGCCATCCCGCACGCCTCCCACGAGACGCCGGCGCGGGCCGTCGCCAGTTGCCCCGCCACGTCCTTGAACGTGCGGACGCCCGGGAGCCGGCTGGCCTCCGGCACCTCGACGTTCTCCAGCCGGATGTCGACGTTCTGAACGGCCCGCTTGGCGATCTTGCCCTCCAGCTTGTCCACGTGGAAGCCGGGCGTCCCCTTCTCGACGAGGAAGCCCTTCACATTCCCATCGGCCGTGTCGCGCGCCCAGATCACGGTGACGTCGGCGAAGGTCGCGTTGCCGGACCACTTTTTGGCGCCGTTCAACGTCCATGTGTCGCCGTCGCGGCTCGCCGTGGTTTCCAAGCCGAGGGCGGCGTCCGACCCGTGCTCAGGCTCGGTCAGCGCCCAACTCCCGATGGCCTCGAACCGCTCCAGCGGGCCGATCCACCGCTCTTTCTGCGCGTCGCTCCCGAACCGCCAGATCGAGTACAGGCAGAGCCCCCAATGCACGCCCAGAAACGTGCCGACGGACGGGTCGACGCGGGGGATCTCCATCGAGACCAGCCCGGTGAGGAAGCCGTCGGTGCAGTACCGCTCGGCCGGGTTCGGCCCGAACGCCTCGTGGAGCGCGTCGCGGAAGCCGGGGACGATCTCGAACGGCATCTCGCCCCGCTCCCAGTAGTCGTTGATGACCGGCGCGACCTCGTCGACCATGAACCGGCGGACGACGCGCCGCGCGCGCTGCTGGTCGTCGGTGAGCTGGCGCTCGAAGAGGCCGTAGAAGTCGGCGTCTGGCGCGGGCGGGGCGTACGGCGGGCGGGCCGCCCCGCCCCGGGCGCCGTCGCCGCCCGAGCGGCCGGGGCCGACGAGCCGGTCGAGGTCCTCGGCCGACATGCCTTCGAGGCGGTCGAGGAGGGCGGCGAGGTCGGTCTTTTCGGCGAGGCGGGCGAGCCGGGCGGGGTCCATCGGGCGGGGCGGGTGGGGGCGGGGTGAACGGCACGGCCGGGGCCGGGTTCATCCGCCGCCCCGCCCGCGCCGGTTTACGCCCACGAAAAAGCGGCCGCCCCGCTCGGGGACGGCCGCTCAGGGTCGAGGGCGGGGCGGGCTCAGGCCTGCGCTCCGGGCTGGCCGAGCACGTCGAGCGGGATCAGCTCGAGGTGGATGCCGTTGTCGCCCGGGTAGCTCCGGGTGTGGGCGACCTCGTTCGTCCAGATCTCGTCGGGGATGCCGTCGGGGAAGGCGCTGCAGAGGAGGTCGTCGGTCACCTGGCGTTCGAGGTGGGTGCAGGCGGTGCACTGGGATTGGGCGTCAATCATGGCGGGGCGGGTGTGGTTCTGGATGTTGCGTGTTGAACCGTCCCGCGGACGGGCGGGTCCGGCGGGGACCAACATTAGAACCAGTCCAGATCCACCCAGGCGCCGATTTTGCCGCCCCGCCCTCAGCTCCAACGGCCCGGGCGGGGCGGCTGGCTGGGCGCTCTCGGCGACCGCCCCGCCCACGCGCACGAGCCGGTCCGCACGGCCGCTAAAACGGTGCGTCGTGCGTGACGGCGACCGCGATCCGCCAACCGTCGCCCCCGTCCGCGGCGGGGACGAGCGTGTACGTTGTCGCAAACAACCAGCGGAGCCGGGTCCGGGGGCGCCCGAGCTGCCAGTCGACGCGGACGACGGCGTGGGCGGGGCCGTCCTCCAGGACCTCGACGCCGTCCGGCTGCACCTTCTGGACGTCCCACGCCCGGTGGAGCGCGAGGAGCGCCTCGACGCTCTCGGCCACGGCCTCGGCCGTACCCAGCACCTCGGCCTGACCGTCGCGGACGAGCAGGCTCGGCGTGAGGTAGCACGCGGCGATGGCGCCGGCGTCGTAGGCCACGAACGCCTCGGCGTACCGCTCGAAAAAAGGAACGACCTCGGTCACGACGCCGCCGCCGCGATCACCTCGATCTCGACGAGCGCGCCGAGCGGGAGCCCGCCGGTCGCGAACGCCGAGCGGGCGGGGCGGTGCTCGCCAAAGGCCTCGGCGTAGACGGCGTTGACGGCGCCGTAGTCGTCCATCGACGCGAGCAGCACCGTCGTCTTGACGACGTCGCCGAGGTCGAGCCCGGCCGCGTCGAGGACCGCGCGGATGTTGGCGAACACCTGCCGCGTCTGGGCCGCCGCGTCGTCGCCGACGAGCGTGTCCGTGGCGGGGTCGAGGGCCACCTGGCCGGAGCAGAACACGAGGCCGCCCGTGCGGACGGCGTGGCTGTACGGGCCGACGGCGGCGGGCGCGCCGGGGGCGGTGAGGACATCCATGAGCAGCAGGGGGCGGGGTGGGGGAGGGCGCAGGATACCCGCCGGGGCGCCGCCTCAACCACCCCGCCCTCGCGTCGAGGCGTGCGGCGGGTCCGCCCTTTGGGTCCGCCCCGCCCGTGGGGTCCGCTTGCGCCGGACACGACGAGTCGTGTCCCTACGGGCGCCCGTCGTTGGGAGAGGCGGCCGCGGGTGGGGCGGCGTCCGTCGTCGGCCGCCCCGCCCTCGCGTGGTCCGACGGGCGGGGTGGTCCGCCCCACTCGCGCGGCTACTTACACCTCGATCCCTCCCCGCCTCACCCGCCGTGGAGCTCCGAGATCCGGTCGCGCTCGATGGCCCGCGCCGCCGTCTCGCCGCAGGCGCGGACCGTGTGGATGAGGCCCTCGAAGCGCGGGTCCGTCGCCGTGCCCAGCGTCCACCGCTGGTAGATCTGCTGCGCGATCACGGCCAGCTTGACGAACCCGTAGGCCGTGTAGAAGACGGCGTGCTCGACCTCGCGGCCCGTCCGCGCCTCGTACGCCTCGACGAGCTCGGCGCGCGTCGGGTTGCCGGGCCACCACGTCGGGCTGAGCGCCATGGCCTTGAGGGCGGGGCGGTCGGTCGCCTCGACCCAGTAGCCCAGCGTCGAGCCCAGGTCCATGAGCGGGTCGCCGACCGTCGCGAGCTCCCAGTCGAGCACGGCGCGGACGTCGGCGAGGTCGCCGGGGTCGAGGACGAGGTTGTCGTACTTAAAGTCGTTGTGGACGAGCGTCGCGTCGGACTCGGGCGGCTGGTGCGCCTGCATCCAGGCGAACGCCCGCTCGAGCTCGGGGACGACGTCGGTCGCCGCCGCCGTGTAGCGCCGCTCCCACCCCGCCACCTGGCGCCCGACGTAGCCCTCGGGTCGCCCCAGGTCGGCGAGCCCGACGGCCTCCACGTCGACGGCGTGGAGCCGCGCGAACGTCTCGACGAAGGCGCCGGCCACGCGGCGCATGGCGTCGGCGTCGGGCCGCGCCTCGGGCGGGGCGGTCGTCCGCAGGACCACGCCCGGCACGTGCTCCATGACGTAGAACGGCGCCCCCAGCACGTCGCCGGTCGGCTCGTAGGCCAGCGGCTCGGGGACCGGGACGTGCCCGTCGAGCGCCGTCAGCAGCCCGTACTCGCGCCCCATGTCGTGGCCGCCGCGGACGTGCGCCCCGTGCGGCGGCCGCCGCAGGACGACCTCGCGGTGGCCCAGGTCGAGGAGGTACGTCAGGTTCGAGAACCCGCTGGGGTACTGGTGCACGACCGGCCGCTCTGTCACGCCCAGCGCGTCGCCCAGCCAGGCGGAGAGGGCGTCGAGGTCGAGCTCGTCGCCGGGGCGGACGTCGCGGGGGCGGTCGAGGGCGGGCATGGGCGGGGCGGCGCTAGGCGATGGGGTGGCGGCGGAGCCAGTCGAGCACGAGCCGCGTGGTCTCGGCCGGAGCCTCGGCCGGCGGCGTGTGGCCGACGTCCGCGAGCTCGACGAACGTGGCGTCCGGGATCCGCTCGGCGTCGGCGCGGCCCTGGTGCGGCGGGTGCGGCCGGTCGTGCTCGCCGGTGACGACGAGCGTGGGCGCCGTGATCCGCCCGAGCTGTCCGGCTACGTCGTCGCGGCCGAAGATGCCCCGCCCCGCCCGGAACACGCCGGCGCGCGAGTTCGACCGGATCCGCCGCTCCTGCTCGGTGCGGTCGGCGGCGCGGGCGGGGTCCGCGAGGTAGGTCGGGCCGTAGAGGATGGGGAGCACGCGGCCCAGGACGGCCCCGTAGCCCAGCGCGCGGAGCGCCCACAGGAGGGCGTCGTACTGGCGGCGCGCCGCCCCGCCCTCGGCCCCCGCGGCGGTCCCGATCTGGACGAGGCTGGCGACCCGGCGCGGCGCCCGCAGCGCGAGCCGGTACCCGACGTAGCCGCCCATCGAGTGCCCGACCCAGTGGAACCGCTCCAGCCCGAGCCGGTCGGCCAGGGCGAGCGCGTCGGCCGCGAGGCCCCACGGGTCGTAGCCGCCGGCCGTCACCTCGCTCCGCCCTTGGCCGCGCCAGTCCAGCCGGACCGCCCGGTAGCCGGCCTCGGCGAGCGCCTCGGCCTGCCGGTCCCACAGCGCCGACGTCATGAGGTAGCCGTGGCCGAGCACGACGGGCTCGCCGTCGCCGCCGGAGTCGGCGTAGAAGGCCTCGGCGCCGTTGAGGGAGAGCGTGGGCACGGCGGGCGGGGTGGGCGGGGCGGTCCGCAGACTAGGCCACGGTCGGCCGCCGCGCCACCGCCCCGCCCGCGAGTGGGGCGGTGGGGGATGCGGTGAGGCCGTCCGAGAGCCGGGCCTCGTCGAACCCGTCGCCACCGAACCGGGGCGCGGCGTCGGCCGCCACCGATGGCGAGGCGTCGCGCCCCGCCCACGAGCCCTGCCGCGAGGGCGGGGTGGCGCCGGGCGGGGCGGCGCGCCTTCGCCTGCTACACGTCCACGCCGACGCGCGCTTTTGCGGGCGGGGCGGCGTCGGGGTACCGCCTCATCTCCTCGCGGGCCACGACCGTCTTGTGCACCTCGTCCGGGCCGTCGTAGATGCGCGCGCCCCGCTCGTGGCGGTACCAGAACGCGAGCGGCGTGTCGTCCAGGACGCCCAGCCCGCCGTGGACCTGGATGGCCCGGTCGAGGACGCGCTGGAGCGTGTTGGCGACCGTGAACTTGATGGCGCTGATCTTGCCGCGTGCCGCCTTCGCCCCGTCGCGCTCGATGGCCTCGGCGGCGTCGAGGACCAGGAGCCGCGCGGCGTCGGTCTCGGCCCGACTCTCGGCGATCATGAACTGGACGGCCTGCTTGGTCGCGAGCGGCGTGCCCGGGGCGATCTCGCGCGCGGCGGCGTAGCGGCACAGGAGGCTCAGCGCCCGCTCGCACACGCCGACCCACCGCATGCAGTGGTGGATGCGGCCCGGCCCCAGCCGCTCCTGCGCGAGCTGGAACCCGCCGCCGCGCGGCCCGAGCAGGTTGGCCTCGGGCACGCGGACGCCGTGGAACCGGATCTCCGAGTGCGAGAACCACCCCTCGGCCTCGTCGCCCATAACCGGCAGCTTGCGGACGTGCTCCAGGCCGTCGGCGTCGGTCGGCACCAGGATCATCGACGCCCGGGCGTACTTGTTGTCGGCGTCGGGGTCGGTCACGACCATGGCCACGGCCCAGGCGGCGCCGTCGAATCCGGTCGTAAACCACTTGTGGCCGTCGATGGTCCACTCGCCGCCCTCCAGCCGCGCCGTCGAGCTCATCACGGTCGGGTTCGAGCCGGCGTGCTCGGGCTCGGTCATCGCGAAGCACGAGCGGACGTCGCCGTCGAGGAGCGGCTGCAGAAACTCCGCCTTCTGCGCGTCGGTCGCGTGTCCGAGCAGGAGCTCCATGTTGCCAATGTCTGGCGCCTGCCCGTTCGTGGCGACGTGGCCGAGCGGGCTCCACCCGAGCGCCTCGGACACGCGGCCGAACGCGGGGAGCGACAGCCCCGCCCCGCCCTCGCTGGCGGAGAGCGCGAGGTTCCACAGGCCGGCCGCGCGGGCGTCGGCGCGGACGTCGGCGAGGCCGGCCCACAGCGTGGCGTAGTCGCTAGCCTGGAGGTGCGCCTCGAGCGGCACGCACCGCTCCGCGACGAACGCGCGGACGCGGCCGAGGAGGGCGTCGAGGTCGGAGGCGGGCGGGGCGGCGGTCATGGCGGGGCGGGGTGGGGGAAGGCGTATGCGTCACCCCAGCCCGGGTTCTGACACGGCCCGAGTCCGCCCCGCCCCGCGCTCAAGTGCCGCCCCGCCCCGCCCGATACCGGCGGGAGCCGAGCCCCACGTATGCCGACGACCCCGACCCCCCTCCACTTCCGCATCCAGCGCGCGCTCCTCGTCCTGGTCGGCGCGGCCGGGCTGGGCGTCAACGTCGGGCTGTACGGCGACGAGTCCGGGTGGTCCCAGGTCGTCGTCACCGTGCTCTACGGCGCCCCGCTCATCGCGGCCCTCGTCGTGACCTGGAGCGCTCGGGTGCGGGCGTGGACGCGCGAGATCGTCCTCGCGACGGCGTACCTGGTCTCCTTTGGCGACATCACCAACATGATGGTGAATGGGGGACCGGAGCGGATGGTGTGGCTCGTCCTCCTCCTCACGGGGACGCCGACCGTTGTCGGCGTCTTTGCGCGCCGGTGGTGGGAGGTGGCGCTCTACGGCGCGTCCAGCGTCGCGCTCCTCGGGGTGGGGTGGGCGGCCGGTCTGATGTCGGGCCGGGAGGCGATCCTCCTCGTCGTCGCCGGAACGATCGCCGCGACGGCGCTCTCGCTCGCGACGGCGGCCCGGGTCTGGGCGGAGGCCGCGCTCCGGGGCTCGAACGAGGACCTGGCGCGGGCGCGGGCCGAGGCCGAGGCCGAGCGCGAGCGCGCCGAGGCGGCGGCCCGGACCAAGAGCGAGTTTCTGGCCTCGATGAGCCACGAGATCCGCACGCCCATGAACGGCGTCGTCGGGATGTCGGACCTCCTCGCCGACACGGCGCTCGACACCGAGCAGGCCGAGTACGTGCGGACGATTCGCACGAGCGCCGACGCGCTCCTCGCGCTCGTCAACGACGTCCTGGACCTCTCGAAGATCGAGGCCGACGGGGTCGAGATCGAGGCCGTCCCGTTCGATCCCGCGGCCCTCGCCCGCGACGCCACCGACATCGTCCGCGTCCAGGCCGCCGCGCGCGGGCTCGCGCTCGCCGTCGAGGTCGGCCACGGCGTGCCCGCGGCGGCCCTGGGCGACCCCACGCGGGTCCGGCAGGTGCTCCTCAACCTGCTCTCGAACGCCGTCAAGTTCACGCACGAGGGCGCCGTGACCGTGCGCGTGTCGCCCGGGTTGGGCGGGGCGGGGCTCCGGTTCGAGGTCGAGGACACGGGCGTCGGCGTGGCCCCGGGCGCGCTCGATGGCCTGTTCGACCCGTTCACGCAGGCCGACGCCTCGACGACGCGGAAGTACGGGGGCACCGGGCTCGGGCTCGCCATCAGCCGGCGGCTCGTCGAGATGATGGGCGGGGAGATGGAGGCCCAGAGCGCGCCCGGCGTCGGCTCGACGTTCGCGTTCACGGTCGCCGCCCCGCCCTCGGCCGAGCCTGCGCCCGCCGAGTCGGCCCCCGCCCCGCCCGCTGGCGTCGAGCGGCGGGGGCTCCGCGTGCTCGTCGCCGAGGACAACGTGGTCAACCAGAAGGTCGTCGTGCGGACGCTCGACCGGCTCGGCGTCGGGGCCGACGTGGCCGCCGACGGAGCCGAGGCGCTCGCCGCGCTCCACCGGGCGGCCGGGGCGGGGCGGCCGTACGACGCGGTCCTCATGGACGTCCAGATGCCGACGATGGACGGCCACGAG
Organism: Rubrivirga litoralis; assembly: GCF_031846415.1. NCBI lineage: Bacteria > Pseudomonadati > Rhodothermota > Rhodothermia > Rhodothermales > Rubricoccaceae > Rubrivirga > Rubrivirga litoralis. The sequence goes on from NZ_JAVRHT010000020.1 coordinate 22,549, forward strand.
GCCACGCGCCGGCTCCGCGCCGAGCTGCCGCCGGGCGCCCAGCCCTGGGTCGTCGCGCTGACGGCGAACGCCATGGAGGGCGACCGCGAAGCGTGCCTCGCCGCCGGTGCCGACGCCTACCTCTCGAAGCCGGTCCGCCGCGAGGCGCTCGCGGACGCCCTCGACGCGGCCGCGGCCGACCGCCCCGCCCCAGCGCTCGCCGCCTGAAACGGCCGCCTCCCCGCCCGCACGATCGAATCCGGGGGCGGGGTGGCGGCCCCTACATCCCCGGCGTGCCGACGAGCTGGCCGCCGTCGATGCGGAACCGCGAGCCCGTCACGAACCGGCTGGCGTCGGACGCGAGGTAGAGCGCGAGCGGGGCGATCTCCTCGGCGTCCGCGATCCGGCGCAGGGGCACGAGCTGGAGCGTCTGCTGGGCCGCCCGCTCGTCCTCCCACAGGACCGACGAGAACTGCGTCTTGACGAACCCGGGCACGACGGCGTTCACGCGGATCTGGTCGCGGGCCAGCTCGGCGCCGAGCACCTCGGTAAGCATGAGCACGGCGGCCTTCGAGACGCAGTAGACGCCCATGCCGGGCAGCGCCCGCTCGCCGGCCACGCTCGACATGTTGATGACCGAGCCGCCGCCCCGCTCGGTCATCGACGGCACGCAGGCGCGGATCGTGCGGAAGTAGCCCTTCACGTTGACGTCGTAGGTCTTGTCCCACTGCGACATCTCGCTCGTGAGAATCGGCCCGTAGTGCGGGTTCGTCGCCGCGTTGTTGACGAGCACGTCGACGCCGCCGTACTCGCTCGTGACGCGGTCGACGAGCGCGGCCACGCCCTCGTCGCTCCCCGTGTGCGCGGCGACCGCGAGCGCCTCCCCGCCCTCGGCGCGGATGGCCTCGGCGACGGCGTCGAGGTCGGCCTGCGTGCGGCTGGCGAGGGCGACCGACGCGCCGGCGGCGGCGAACGCCTCGGCGATCGCGCGGCCGATGCCGCGGCTGGCGCCGGTGACGAGGGCGATCTTGCCGTCGAGGCGGAGCGAGTGGGCGTCGGATGGGGCGGGGCGGTCGGGCATGGCCGGGGCGGGGTGGGGGAGGAGAGCGCCTGCTCTGGGCGGGGCGGGCGAACCTACCGCCTCGCCTTTTGGGTCCGCCCCGCCCGCGGTTCGGCGTCGGGGCGGGAGCGCGCTAGCGGGCGGTGAGGGAGTCGTAGAGGGCCGTCGAGGCGCGGTAGAGGCTGTCGATGAGGGCGGGGTCGCCGGCGTCGAGGCGGCCGAAAAGGAGGCTGTCGCGGACGGCCCGCTCGCGCTCCAGGCGGACGCCGGCGCCGATGAGGCTGGGCACGAGCACGCCGCGGACGTCGGCGGCCCTGGCCGCCCGGACGTCGGCGTAGGCCGCCACGGGGAGCCGGGCGGCGACGGTCTCGACCTGCGCCCGCGTCCCGTCGACCAGGAGCCCGACGACGACGGGCGCGTCGCCGGCCGCGGCCCGCTCGGCGGCCCGTGCGTCGGCGTGGTTGCTGACGAGCGACGCGGCCATCATCTGGAGCTCACGCGAGGCCCGGAACGCCTCCAGACCGACCGTGTCGAGCGGGGCGGCCATCCACTCCAGCCGCCCGGGTACGGACAGCCCGGCTCGCATGCCGGTGAGCTGGCCGCGGAACGTGGCGACCGCCTCGGCCAGACTCTCGCGGCCTTCTCCCATCGCGGACCCGGAGACGTTGCGGACTTTGAAGTAGAACCCGACGAGCCGAGCACGATCTGACGGCGGCCCGGGCAACGCCGCCTCAAGGGCGCTCACCGAGACCGGCTCCGCCAGGTACAGGCCGGCCGTGCCCTCCGCGTCCTCCGGCCAGTCCAGGCGGTCGAGCGGCTGGAGGAACGCCCGCCCCTCCTCGGGCGGGGCGGCCTCGGGCGGGGCGGCGGGTGCGTCCTCGACCGGCGCCGGCGGCGCGCACGCGGCGACCGCCCCGCCCGCGACGAGCACGGCGGCGAGCGGCCACCACAGGCGGCGGGCGGGCGGTGCGGGAGCGGCGGGCATGGGCGGGGCGGGCACGGTGGCGAGCGAACCTACCGCCCCGCCCTACGCCTGCGCCTCGACCGCGTGGACCGTGCTCGGGTCCGGCGGCCCGACCTCGGTCCCGCGCCCCAGGTCCTCGTCGAACGTCTTGCGCAGCGGGAGGTCGGGCACGAGGAGCGTCAGGAGCCACCCCGCCCCCACGAACCCGAGCGCGAGCGTGTAGACGTGGCGCGTGGCGAGCGCGTACGCCTGGCGGACCGGCTCCGGCGGCAGCGCGCCCTCGGCCGCGGTCGCGGGCACGCCGCCCTCGACGGGCGGGGCGGCGGCGGCCGAGCCCAGCGCGGTCGTGAGCGTGAGCGCGAGGACGGCGCCCAGCGCGGCCGTCCCCACGGCCCCGCCGATCTGGCGGAAAAACTGCGTCGCGCTCGTCGCCTGCCCCAGCTTCCGCACGTCGACCGCGTTCTGGACGGCGAGCGGGAAGAGCGGGAGCGTCGGCCCGACGCCCAGCCCGCACACGACCATGAGCACGAGGATGGTCGAAAACGAGGTGTCGACCGTGAGCCGGCTCAGCCCGAACACGCCGACGACGAACACGAGCCCGCCGCCCACCATGAACCGCTTGTAGCGCCCGACGCGCGAGACGATCTGCCCGCTGACCGTGGCCCCGAACACGACGCCGAGCGAGAGCGGGATGAGCGCCACGCCCGCCGCCGTCGCGCTCGTCCCCAGGACGTTGACGAGGTAGAGCGGGAGGAACACGACGAGCCCGAGAAAGGCGCCCCCGTAGAAGAACAGGGCGGCGACCGACGCCGAGAACACGCGCTGGCGGAACAGGCCGAGGTCGAGGAGCGGGTCCGACGTCCGCGCCGAGCGCACGGCGAACCCGGCCAAGAGCGCTGCACCGCCCGCGAGCAGCCCCAGCGTGACCGGCCCGGCCCACGGGTAGGCCTGCTTGTCGAGCTGGAGCGCGAGAACGAACGGGACCAGCCCGCCGACGAGGAGCGCGGCGCCGAGGTAGTCGATCCGCCCGCCCCCGACGGGGTCGAACCGCGGCATCCGGCGGAGCACGAACCACAGCGCGAGGGCTCCGAACGGGAGGTTGACGTAGAACACCCAGCGCCACCCCGCCACGCCCGGAATGATGCCGTCGGCGTGGTCGGTGAGGAAGCCGCCGAGGAGCGGCCCGAGCACGCTCGCGATCCCGAACGCCGCGCCCACGAACCCCTGGTACTTGCCGCGCTCGGCCGGCGGGAACAGGTCGGCGATGACGATGAAGGCCATCGCGAAGAGGCCCGCCCCGCCCACGCCCTGGAGCGCGCGGAACACGATGAGCTGCGTCATCCCGTCGCCCAGGACCGGCAGCGGCCCGAACTCGCCGGCCAGCCCGCACAGCGCGGACCCGACGAGGAACAGGCCGATGGCCCAGATCTCGACCGTCCGCCGGCTCGCGATGTCGGCCAGCTTCCCGTAGATCGGGACCATCGCCGTGGACGCCAGCAGGTAGGCCGTCGCCACCCAGGCGTAGCGCGTGACGCCGTCGAGGTCCTCGACGATGCGCGGGAGCGCCGTCGCCACGATCGTCTGGTCGAGGGCGCCGAGGAACAGCGCGAGCAGGACGGCGAACAGCGTGACCAGGCGGTCGCGCTGGGACAGGTCGGCAGCGGGCATCGGGCGGGCGGGGCGGCAGCAGGGGCAGCCTTTCTAACGTCTCAGGTGGCGGGGTGTCCGGCCGCGCCGAAACCTCACGCCCGCCCGCCCCGCTCGGCGTCTTCCCGCCGGGCGGGGCGGCGTCCAGCTCGCTCGGCCCGCCACCCCGCCCGGTGGCTCCCGATCCGTGGCCGCCCCGCCCGCGCCGAGGGCAGGCAGGCGTGCCCCAATGCGGACACCATGCATGATGTCCCCACGAACCGTGGCCGCCGCGCTCCTGCGGGCGGGGAGGCCGTCTTCCGCTTCCCGCCGTCACCCCCGCACGTCCAGCAGCCGCCGGCGCACGGACGGGACCCGCCACCCCGCCCGCAGCACGGCGTCGCGGACGGCGGCGAGCGGGGCGGGCAGCGTCACGAGCCGCCCCAGGCGTACGGCCTGGCGGACCGTCGCCTCGACGTGCGGGCGGCGCTCGGCCTCGTAGGCGTCGAGCGTCCCGAGGGCCGCCCCGCCTTGCGCGACGGCGGCGGCGAGCGGGGCGAGCGCCCAGGCGTCGCGCAGGCCGGCGCCCAGCCCTTGCCCCAGGAACGGCGGCATCTGGTGCGCCGCGTCGCCGGCCAGCACGACCCGCCCCGCCCGCCACCGCTCGGCGACGAGATTGTGGAACGTGTACACCGCTGCCCGCTCCACCTCGGCGGCGTCCGGGTCGACGTGCGGCGCGAGGAGCGCGCGGACGGACGCCGGCCGGCACATGATGTCGGCGTCCTCGCCTGGGCGGAGCCGAAACTCCCACCGTCGGCGCGGGTCGGGGAACGGGACGTAGGTCGAGGGCCGGGCGGGGTCGGCGATCTGGAGCAGCCGGCGGGGCAGCCGCTCGCGGGCGGGACGGTCGACGAGCGCGTCGACGACCAGCCACGCCTGTTCGAACCCGCCGCCCGCGAGCGCGACGCCGGCCGCCTCGCGGACCCGGCTGCTCGCCCCGTCGCACCCGACGACGAGCGCGGCTTCGACGGCGAACGCCCCGCCCGGTCCGACGCCGCTCACCGTGATCGACTCGCCGGTCTGCGGTCCGCCGGTCTGCGGTCCGCCCCGCTCGCGGATGGACTCGACGGCGTGGCCCAGGCGGACGTCCACCGTCGGCAGCGCGGCGAGGCGGCGGCGGAGCGCGCGCTCGACGTCGGGCTGGTACATCAGGACGCCCGCGGGGAAGCCGGGCGGGGCGGCCTGGGCGGGGCGGCCGCGCAGGAGCAAACGGCCGCGCCGGTCGACCAGGTCGAACCCGTCGAGCGGTCGGCCCAGCCCGGCCGTCTCGACGCCGGCGGCGGCGAGAACGCGGAGGGCCTCGCCGTCCAGGTGCGCCGCGCGCGGCGTGCTGTGCGGAGCGGCGTCCCGCTCCAGCACCACGACGCGGACGCCAGCGGCGCCGAGGAGCGCGGCGAGCACGCCGCCCACGGGTCCCAAGCCGACGACGACGACGGGCAGCGGAGCGGCAAGCAAGGCGGAGGGCGGGGCGGAGCGAGCGACGCCGTCTGACCCGCCCCGCCCGCCGAGGTGCCCGGGCGGGGCGGCCCTCGGGCGGCGGCGTCTGAAACACCGCCCCGCGCAGCCGATTCAACCCAGCTCCCTCCTCTCCCCACCCCGCCCCTCATGGCCGACCAGTCCATCAAGAAAATCGATTCCTCCGCCTCGCCCCAGGGCGAGCTCGGGCAGACCTACCTCGTCAGCGGCACGTCCGTCGCCATGCGGCTCTGGAAGGAGTCGGCCGGCGAGGCCGGTGAGGATCACACGCGGCCGTACGAGACGGTCGGGTACGTGATCGAGGGCCGCGTCGAGGTCCACGTCGGCGACGACGTCGTCACGTGCGGAAAGGGCGACAGCTACCTCGTACCCGAGGGCACCGTCCGCCACTACAAGGTGCTCGACGACCTCACGGCTGTCGAGGCGACCTCCCCGCCCGCTCGCGTCAACGACCGCGACGACGGCTAGGGCCGGCGGCAAACTCTTTGCGAGCCGGGTGCAACACGCGCCCAGCTCGTTTCGTTGGGTGCACTTTACTCGGCAAAGTCAGCCCGCCCCGCTCCCATGCTTACCTCCCCGCCCCGCCGTCTCGCCCTCGCCGTCGCGCTCGGCGGCTGGTGCGCCGCCCTCGTCGGCGTCCGCATCGGCCTCACAGGGTCCGGTTTCGGCCTGTTTCTCGGGTGGAACCTGTTCCTCGCCGCCGTCCCGCTCGCCGCCTCCACGTGGCTCGTCCGGCTCGACCGCCGGGGCGCGGGCGGGGCGGCGCTCGTTGCTGTCGGGGCCGTGTGGCTCCTGTTCTTCCCCAACGCTCCGTACATCCTGACCGACCTCGTCCACCTGCGGGGCCGCCCGCCGGTCCCGTTCTGGTACGACCTCGCGGTCTTGCTCTCGGCGGCCGGCGTGGGGCTCCTGGCCGGCTACGTGTCGCTGGCCGACGTGCAGGGCGTGGTCGCGCGGCGCTGGGGCGGGGCGGCCGGGTGGGCGTCGGCCGTGGGCGCCCTGTTCCTCGGCGCGTTCGGGGTCTACCTCGGCCGCGTGCTCCGGTGGAACTCGTGGGACCTCCTGACCACCCCGCTCGGGCTCGCGCGCGACGTGCTCGGCCCGGTCCTCGCGCCCCGCGCGCACCTCTCGGCCGTCGTCGTGACACTCGTGTTCGGCGGCATGCTGACGGCGGGCTACGTGGCGCTCCGCGCGCTCGCCGCCCCGCCCGCGCGCTAGCGGCGTGCTCTACGCGCTCTCGATCTGGACGCTCGCAGCGCTCGCCGTCCTGCTCACCGTGGTCCTCGTCACGGTCGGGAGCGGGGTGGTGCTGGCCGGAGCCGCCCGCCGCTGGGTCCGCGTGGCCGAGCAGGAGTCGCCGCCGCTGACGGGTGGGCGGGCCGTCGCCGACGCGGTCGGCACGTTCATCGTAGTCCTGGGCCTGCTCTGCTGGGCCGCGGTCGGGGCCGCGTACGCCGGCCTGTCGGTGCCGCCCGTGCGCCGGTGGATGCTGAGCGGCCCTCCGCCGCTCGACCAACTCGGCGGCGGCCCGTTCGCGTTCTGGTCCCTCCTCCTGCTCGGCGTGGGCGGGGCGGTGTGCCTCGCCGCCGGCCTGTGGACGAAGGCGGACGCGTGGGACCCGGCGGACCCCTATGGGCCGGACTGACGTTTCTCCGCCCCGCCCGCTGTATGGTGTCCGTTCTCACGGCAGCACGCTACCGCTCCAAACATCCACCTCAGTCATGGCTCACGTAACCATTTCGGAAGACTCTCTCCGCCAGATGCTGCGTCAAGCCGTCGCGGACGCCCTCGACGACCGTCGTGATCTTCTCCGCGACGTGATGGCGGAGGTGCTGGAAGACGTCGCGCTGGCCGAAGCGATCCGAAGCGGCCTAGAGACCGACCGCGTAGAGCGAGACGACGTGTTCGCCGCTCTGGACGGAGCCTCGTGACGACAGCCTTCCGCACGAGCTTCCTCCGAGACCTCAAGAAGCTGAAGGACCAGCGAGTCCGGGGGCAGGTCCGTGCGGTGATCGAGTCCGTGGAGTCGGCCGCTTCCCGTAGCGACGCGACCGCGCCTGCACGCCCGCCCCGCCCCGCCCGCTACTCGATGGCGTCGACCGTCTCGACGGTCACGTCGCCGAACGGGGCGAGCTGCTCCTCGACGGCCGCCCGGTCGCCCACGACGACGATTGCGAGGTCGTCGCTGCGGAGGAGGTCGCGGGCCGTCCGCTGGACGTCATCGGGCGTGACGGCGTAGACGCGCTGGACGTAGCCTTCGAGGTAGTCGCGGTCGAGCCCGTGGAGGTCCAGGAAGGCCAGGAACGAGGCGATCCCGCCGGGCGACGAGTTCTGCAGCACGAACGTCCCGGCCAGGTAATTCTGGATCCCCTCCAGCTCGTCGGCCGAGGGCGGGGTGGTGGCGAGGCTGTCGATCTCGTACAGGATCTCGCGGATGGCCGGGCCGGTCGACTCGGTCACGACCGCCGCGCTCTCGGCCCAGTAGCCGTCGCGGAAGCGGACCGAGACCGACGAGCCCGGGCTGTAGGTGTAGCCCTTGTCCTCGCGGATGTTGCGCGTGATCCGGCTCCCGAAGCTCCCGCCGAGCAGCGCGTCCGTCACCTGGAGCGCCACGTAGTCGTCGGCGTCGGCCGAGGGGTCGATGGTCGGGAGCCCGACGTAGACGTTCGACTGGGCGGCCCCGGGCTGGTCGACGAGGACGACGCGCCGCCCCGCCCGCGCCTCGGGCGGCGTCGGATCGGCCGGCGCCACGTCGGCGGCCCAGTCCCCGAACGCCTGGCGGACGGCGGCCTCGGTGTCGCCCTCGTCGAACTGGCCGACGACGTAGAGGTGCGTCCGCGCCGGGCCGACGTGGGCTTGGTAGAAGGCGCGGACCGCGTCGGCGTCGGCGGCCTCGAGGTCGGCGGCGACGGGGAGGACGACGGAGGCGTAGGGGTGGTCGCCGTAGAGCGTCTTGCGGAACGCGGCGAGCGCGACCGTCCCCGGCTGCGAGCGGCCGACGGCGGCGGCGCGGAGCCGGTCGCGGCGGATGCGCTCGAAGGCGTCGTCGGGCAGGGCGGGGCGGCGGAGCACGTCGGCCGTCAGGCGCACGAACTCGGGCACGAACTCGGCGAGCACGCGGCCGCCGATCGTGGTCTGGTCGAGCCCGGCGCCGGCCGAGACCGCCCCGCCCATGGCGGCGGCGGCTTCAGCGACCTCCTCGGCCGAGAGCGTCTCGGTCCCCTCGGTCAGCAGGTCGGCCGTGAGGTCGGCCAGGCTGTTCTGTCCCGGCCCCTCGTCCACGTTCCCCACGCGGACGACGGCGAGCACGTTGGCCTTCGGGATCGCGCCGTAGGGGACGAGCGTGACGCCGAGCCCGTTGTCGAGCGTGAACGTCCGCCCCTCGGGGAGGTCGAACGGGCGGGGCGGCCCGGGCGCGGGCGGGGTGGCGGGGAAGCTGGCTGCGCCTTCCCCTGCGGAGGTCTGGGCGCTCGCGGTCGGTGCGAGAGCGGCGAGCAGGAGCAGGGCGAGGGCGGGGAGGAGGCGGGTCATGAGGGCGTCGGCGTCGCGGCGTTGCAGGCAACGCCGGTGCGGGGCGGGGCGGCGGGACGAGGCAGCGGGGCGGGGCGGTGTCAGGTCCCTGCGCCGGCGGCATCGAGCTCGATCACGGTCCGGTTCTCGTCGCGGAGCACGCGCTGGGCGGTCCGCCGGATGAGCCCCGGCGTGACGGCCTCGAAGCGGTCGAGGACCGTGTTGATGCGGTCGGGGTCGTCGTCGAAGAGCGCGAACGAAGCGAGGAGGTCGGCGCGGCCGAGCCCGAACGTGCCGCCGAGCGTGTCGTAGAACTCGGACCGGAGCTCGACCTTGGCGCGGGCCAGCTCCTCGGGCGTGACGCCCTCGCGGGCCACGCGGTCGAGCTCGCGGTCGATGAGCGCCAGGACCGAGTCGGCCGGCGTCGACGCGTCGTGGACGAGCCAGGCCGACCACAGCGTCGGGCCGTTGTAGTTGAACAGGTTGCCGAGCGGCCAGTTGATGCCGCCGTCGACGCTCGCCGTCACGCCGGCCTCGCTTACGAGCGCTTGGTGGAGGCGGGAGTCCTCGCCGCCGAGGAGGATCTCGTTGAGGAGCCCCATCGCGTAGTACGCCTCGGAGTTGCGGGGCGGCATGTGGTACCCGAAGGCGAGCGCCGGCCGCTGCGCGAGCGAGTCGACCTTCGTCGCGCGCTTCTCGGCCTCTTGCGGGGGCTCCGAAATGTCGGGGATGGGCGGCACGTCGGCGCGCGGGATGCCGCCGAAGTAGCGCTCGACCCACGCCTCCGTTTGCCCCACGTCGATGTCGCCCACGACCACGACGACGGCGTTGTTCGGGGCGTAGTAGGTGTCGAAAAACTGCTGGACGTCGTCGAGCGTGGCCGCTTCGAGGTCGCTCAGCTCACCGTAGAAGTTGTGGGCGTTGTACCAGTTCTCGTTGGCCGTCTGGGGCAGGTCCAGCCACGGGAACCCGCCGTACGGCTGGTTGATGACGTTGACGCGGACCTCGTTGGAGACCACCCCCTGCTGGTTGGTCAGGTTCTCCTGCGTCACGTCGAGCCCGCGCATCCGGTCGGCCTCGGCCCACAGCATCGTCTCGACCGTGTTCGAGGGGACGATCACGAAGTAGTTCGTAAAGTCGAATCGGGTCGACCCGTTGAGGACGCCGCCGTTGCGTTGGACGAGGCCGATAAACTCGTTCTTGCCCAGGTGCTCGGACCCCTGGAACATCATGTGCTCGAACAGGTGCGCAAACCCGGTCCGGTCGCGGGGCTCGATGCGGAACCCGATGTTGTAGTACACCGCGACAATCGCCGTCGGCGCCGAGCGGTCGACGGAGAGGACGACCTTCAGCCCGTTGTCGAGCGTGTCGTAGACGACGGGGACCTCGAAGTCCGTGTCCGCGGGCTCGCCCATCTCCTCCTCGGTCAGCGGCTCGAACGCCGGCTCGGTCGACGGCGGCGGCTCGGGCGCCTCCAGGACGGTGACGCCGGACGAGCAGCCGGCGGCGAGGACGAGGACGGTGGCGAGGAACAGGGCGCGCATGGCGGGGCGGGGTGGGGGCTCTCGGGCGGGGCCAACTTCGCCCACCGGAGGGGGTTGGGCAACGGCCCCGCGCGCGGGACGGTCTCCGCCCCGCTCAGGCGCCCCGCCCCAACGCAGACCGCCCCGCCCTCGGCGGAGAGGGCGGGGCGGGGCGGGGCGGGGCGGGGAGGTGCCGAGCGGATTTGAACCGCTGTGACAGGTTTTGCAGACCTGCGCCTAACCCCTCGGCCACGGCACCAGAGACCCGAAGCTACGACCGCCCCGCCCGGGCGGGATAGACCAGCCACGAAGACCGCGGGCCTGCCAGGACTCGAACCTGGAACCCTCGACTTAGAAGGTCGACGCTCTATCCTGTTGAGCTACAGGCCCACACGCCCCGCTAGGGCGGGGCGGTGTCGGGGCGGCCGGACTTGAACCGACGACCTCTGCGTCCCAAACGCAGCGCTCTACCGGACTGAGCTACGCCCCGAGGCGGCCGCCGCGGCGGCCACGCCCGAAGATACGCGGCGTCCTACCTTGCCGCCGCCCCGCTTCCGCGACGCCGACCGCCCCGCCCGTGCCCGCTCCGCCGCCCCGCCCCGACGCCGCCCGCGACGTGGCCCTCCCGCTCCGCATCGTCTGGGCGGCCGTCCTGGGCGGGGCGGCCGCGGCCCTGGGCACGATGGGGTGGCTCGCGCTCGCTCGGACGGTGCCCGCCCCGCTCGCCGACCGGGCCGAGGGCGCGTTCTACGTCGTCGCTCTGATCGGCGTCGTGGGGACCGCCGGCGCCTTCGCGCTCGTGCACCGGATGGAGCGGCGGCTGGGGCGGGCGGGGTCGGCCGCCGAGGCCGAGCGGACCGTTCGGCTCCACACAGTCGCCGCCCTCGCCGCCGCCGAGGTGCCGGCCCTCGCCGGCGCGCTCGCGGCGTTTCTCACCGGCGACCTCCTCGCCCTCGCGTTCGGGGCGCCACTGTTCGCCTTCGCCGCCTTCCTCTGGCCCAGCGACGACCGCGTGGGCGCGTGGCTCGGCGCCCGCCACCGCTAGCCGCCCCGCCCGTGCGCGCAAAAAAAAGGCGGCCCCGCCGAGCAGGGCCGCCTGGGGGCGGGGTGGCGCCGGAGGCTCTAAGCGGCCTGGGCCGCCTTGAGCTCGTCCTGGACGTTGCCCGCCTCGACCATCTTCGAGCGGAACTCGAACTGGCCGTTCTGCTTCTTCGAGGACACGATGATCTTCGCCATCTGCTTGGCCTCCTGGGCACCGCGGTTGGTCCGCTGGTTCTTCGAGACTTTCTTCGCCATGAGTCTGGGGGTCTGGTGGGGCGGGGCGGTCTAACGGACGGCCGCCGTCCCTATTTGATCTCGCGGTGCAGCGTGTGCTTCCGGAGGACCGGGTTGTACTTTTTGAGCTCGAGCCGGCCGGTCGTGTTCCGGCGGTTCTTCATCGTCGAGTAGCGCGACGAGCCCGGAGCCTCGGTGCACTCGAGCGTGACTTGGTGGCGGACGTCTTTGCCCTTGGCCATCGTCTCGGGGGTCTAGGGTGAGCGGGGGACGTTCTAAACGAGGGACGTTCCCTTGGCGCGCGCTTCGCGGAGCACGGCCGAGATCCCCTTCTTGTTGATCGTCTTGATCGTCTGCGCCGACACGCGGAGCGTGATCCAGCGGTCCTCCTCGGGCACGTAGAACCGCTTCTTCTGGAGGTTCACGTTGAACCGCCGCCGCACCTTGTTGTTGGCGTGGGAGACGTGGTTGCCGAACATCGGCTTCTTGCCGGTGATCTGGTCGGTTCGTGCCATCGGATCGGGGCCGAGCGGGGAGGGAGCAAAACGACGCCCCGCCGCTGGACAGCGCGCGGAGCGGAGTCGGGGAAGGTACGGGCCGCCCCGCCCGCGGCCAAACGCCAGGGCGCCCAAGCGTGTGAGTCTGGGGCGAAGACGAGGGGAAGGGCTGATCCGTGGCGGCGGATTCGTTCCGCCCGCGATCCCGCGAGCAGCGGGCGGGGCGGTCTCGAACAGCGCCACCCCGCCCGGCGACGGGCGCAGAAACGCAGTTCGCCGCGCCCGACGCGGGCGGGGTAGACACCGGCCGCACGGCCGCCCCGCCCATGCACCACGGGGCGGGGCGGGCGATTGCGTCACCTGCCACCTCCAGAGCAACATGCAGGTAGGGACAGGGTACTCGGTACGAGGTGCGTGAGCGCCGAGGTCAGATCGGACCGTACCTCGTACCCGGTACCCCGTACCCACCCGGAGGGCGCTCTAAAACAGCCCGAACCGGAGCTGCACCGCGTGCGCCCGCCGCCGCCGCTGCCCCATCAGGCGTCCGTCCTCGACCCCGTAGGTCGCGTAGGCCAGGCGCGCAAAGCGCGTCACGAGCGCCGCCCCGCCCGACGCCATCCCCTGGCTGAGCCCCGCTTGCACCTCGACGAGCCCGCCCAGCGTCGCCCGCGCCCCGCCGCGGAGGCCCGCCCGGACCGACTGGTCGTACTCGGCCGTCGACGCCGAGGTGTAGTCGAGGGCGAGCGCCGCCCCGCTCACGCCCGGCCCCTCGGGGAGCCGGAACGCCGCGCCGACGCGGAGGGCCGCCCCGCCCGCGCGCTCGGCGAAGCGGGCCTGGAGCGCCGCGATCTCGGCCGCGTCGTCCGGGTCGTCGGCCGAGCCGGAGACGGCGAACGACCGCTCGTAGCCGTAGGCGATCGCCCGGCCGAGGCCCGACACCTCGGCGCCCAGGTCGAGGCCGCGGACGCCCACGTCGCGCGCGAGCACGCCCAGCCCGACGCGGAGGCCGTCGCCCCGGAGCACGTACAGCTTTTCCGAGTCCGGGTGGAACGCGTCGAGCGCCTCGCCCTTGGCCGTCAGCCGCCGCTGGACATAGGTCGCCGACGCCCCGACGCTTACCGGGACCCCGAACGGCGTCAGGTCGGCCCCGACGACCGCCGGGACCAGCACGTCGGCCTGGCTGTAGAGGTCGACGTAGGGGACGCCCGCCCCGCCCCCCAGCACCTGCCCGCGCGTCACGGCGTGGCCGTAGAGCCCGACGCCGAACGCGACGCCGCCTACGCGAGCGCGGACCGACGGCGCCAGGACCGCCACGTCGAGCGTCTTCTGCGCGCCGCCCACGCGGAGCGCCTCGGCGTAGAGGGCTTCGAGCCGCTCGGGGTCCTCGTCCCGCATCCGCTCCAGTCCCTCGTCGAGGGCCGGGCCGAGGTCGCGGTCGTAGAAGTCGTACGTCTCGCGGAGGTTGCCGCCGGCCCCGGCCGTCACGCCGGCGACGCTCAGCGCGAGCCGGCGCGTGCCCGCGATGTGGGCGGGGTTGGCCAGGAACGGCGAGTCGAACGTGGGTAGCGCGGCCACCGCCCCGCCCGCCGCCAGCCGCGGGAGGTCGGGGAGGCCGACGGCGTCGTCCTGCGAGAGCGCCCCGAAGGGCTGGGCGGCGACGGAGCCGGCCGCCAGAGCGAGAGTGAGCGCGAGGAGCGGGCGGAGCCGCAGGGCGGGCAGCGTGGGCATGAGCGGGGGGACGAGCGTAGGCGGGGCGGGGCGGGGTGCGTCTCGGGCGGGGCGGCCTACGATTCGTCGCAGTAGTCGCCGACCGCGCGCTCGACCTCGTCGTAGGCGTCGAGGGCGATGTCCGCGACGTCGCTGCCGGCCGCGTCCTCGCCCAAGAGGAAGGCGCGGGCGTCGAGCGAGAGGAGCGCCTGGCCGAACCCGGCGGCGGCCTCGCGGGCGCTCGCCTCCAGGGCCGCCTCGTCGTCGGCGCAGACGCCCACGGACCCGTCGGCCAGGCGGTACCACGTGGCGGTCCGGTCGGCGGCCTCGGCCAGGCGCGTGTAGCTCGACACGAGCTGCGTGAGCCCGTTGACGGCTAGGGCCTGGCGGACCTGCGTCTCGCTCAGGTCCCGCGCGCGGAGGTCGCGGAGCGCTCCGTCGCGGTCGTACACGAGGGCGCCGCCGGCCACGCTCTGGCACACGTCGAAGCCCCGGATCGCGGACGGGACGACCGAGCGGAGGGCCTCGTCGGCCTCGCGGATGCGGGCGTCCTCGGCCTTGAGCTTGGCGTACCCCCCGACGTCCGCCAGGCCGAACGGCACCGCCGCCGGGTCCGACGCGTGCTCGCACGCCCCGTTCGGAGTGGCCTGTGCGCGGCGGGCGCCCCCGGCCTCGGTGCTCCCCGCTTGCTCGGTCATAAACCGGGCGATCCGGTCGATGTCCAGGACGCCGACGCCGCCCTGGTCGAGGAGCGTGGTCGCCAGCTCGACGCGCACCTCGGCGTTTTCGGGCTCCCGTTCGAGGGCGCCGCGGAGGAGGAGGGCCGCCGCCTCGTAGTTCCCCTTGCCCCGCTCGACGACGGCGTCGTTGAGGGCCGTCTCGACATTCGTGAAGGCGGCGCCGCCGGTCTCGTCGCACGCAGCGAGCGGGAGGAGGACGAGGGCAGCGAGGATTGTTCGGAGGCGGGGCATCGGAGAGGGGCGGGGTGGGGCCGAGGGGCATCGGCGGAGCGTGCGTGGGCACAAATCACCCCGCCCCACGTCCGCCCCGCGTAACGGGATCGCCGGTCATACCGCCCCGCCCGCGGACCAGAGGCGGCGCATGCGCGCCCAGAGCCGTGGCGTCGCAGGGCGCGGGCGGGGCGGCCCGGCGAACGGCCTGAAAAAGAGACACGTCCGTCTCCGATCCTCCCCACCCCGCCCCGCCGGTCCGGGGACCCGAGTCGCACCCGTGCGCTCGGTGCGTGTGGAGCGTCGTCGGGCGTGGGGCGTCGGGGCCGCCGTAGACGGGGCGGGGCGGGGCGGGCACGGCTCGGAGCGGGAGCACGGCCTATCTTTTGCCCCACGCCCGCGTCCGGTGTTTTCCCCGCACGTCCCGCTCATGGCGTTCCTCCTCTCGGCTCCCCATCGCCTCGCGCTCATCGGCGTGCTCGCGCTCGTTTTGGGCGCGGCCGGGGGCCGGCAAGAGTCGACCGACGACGTCCTCGAGCAGGTCAAGGCTGGGCTCGAGCAGGCCGACCCGGGCGCCGTGCTGGGCCGCGCCGATGCCCGCGTCGAGGTGGTCCTCTTCGGGCGGGGCGGGACCGTCCGCCGAACGCAGGCGGTCCACGTGCTCCGCGACTTTTTCCGCCGGTACCCACCGGACCGCGTGGCGATCGCTGAGCGGTCGTCGAGCGAGGACGGGCTCACGGCCATCTGGCGCTACTGGACGGCCGAGGACGGCCAGCCGCTCAACGTCCGGGCCGTTCACCGCGAGGGCGAGGGGGGCTGGAGGCTGGTCTCGCTCCGCGTCGAGCGGCGCTCGGCCCTCCGCGGCGGCCGCTGACGCCCGCCGGGGGGCGTGCTAGCTTCGCCCGGCCCGCTGCCCCTGCCCGTGACGCTCCCGCGCTCCCTGACCCGGCGCGGCGCCGTGCTCCTCGGCGGCGCCCTCGTGCTCCTCGCCCTGCTCGCCGCGACGCAGGCGTGGGCGGGCTGGCGCGCGTCGCGCGTGGGGCCGGGCGACGCGCGGCGGGTCCAGGTGCGGACGGTCGAGGAGGTCCGCGCGGCGCTCGCGGCCGACCTGGAGACGATGCGGGAGCGGGCTGAGGCGGTGGGGCGGCTGCCGGCCGTCCGAGAAGCCCTCGCACGGTCCGACACGGCCGCCGCCGGGCTCCCGCCGCCCCGCCCCGACCCGCCCGCGGCCGTGCTCGCGGCGGCCTTCGAGTCGCTCGCCGCCGAGACGGACGGCGGACGGCTGTCGGTCGAGGTCGTCGACCGGGACGGGGCGCTGCTGGCGTGGGAGGGGCCGTCGTTCCCGCGCGCCTCGGGGCCGCCGCCGGACTCGCTCCGCACGCGGGCCGTCGAGGACGAGGCCGAGCGGCGGGCGATCGCACTGTGGTTGCCGGTCCGCGCGGACGGCGACGTACTCGGGGCCGTCCGCGTCGTCCGGCTGGCGCAGGTCTCGGTCCCGGTCCGCAACCGCTTTCTCCAGGACTACGACCTGGCCGACGAGTGGCGGCCGGGCATCGAGCGGCCGTTCACGGTCCGCATCACGTCGCGCGTGCCGGCGCGGGCGGCGGCGCTCCGGGGGCCGGACGGGGCCGTGCTGGGGCAGGTGTCCGTGTCGGAGCCGTCGGTCGCGGCGCTGCGGGCGGGCCTCCACCGGTCGGCCGACGACGTGTCGGCCGCGTGGGCCGCGCTGCTCCTCGTGTGGGCGATGGGCGGGTTGGGCGGCCTCGTCCGCGCCGCGCTCCGCCGGGCGGGGCGGGGCGGCGGCTGGGGCCGGGCGGCGGCCGCGCTCACCGCGTTCGTGGGCGGTCTCGCGGCCACGCGCTACGGGCTCCTCGCCCTCGACGTGCCGGTCCGGTGGCTCGACCGCGCGCGGCGGCCGGCGGCCCTGTTCGACCCCGCGCTGCTTGCGTCCGACGTGGGGTGGGGCGCGCTCCGGTCGCCGGGCGACCTCGCGCTGTCCGCCCTGTTCGCGCTCACGGCCGCCTCGGCCGTCTTCGTCGTGGCCCTCCGGTTTGGGGCATCGCGCCCGTCGCCGGGGCGGGGCGGGGCGGCGGCCCTCTCGCTCGCGGCCGTGGCGGCGGCCGCCGCCGGGGCCGTCGCCGTCGGGGCCGTGTGGGTCCGGCAGGCCGTGCTCGACGCGACGATCGGGTACGCCGACCGCGCGACGCCGCTCCTGGACGGGCCGGCGGTCGTGGTGCTCGCCGGCCTCGTGGCGGCGCTGGCGGCGCTCGGGCTCGCGGTCGCGGCGGCCGTCCTCCTCGCGCGGTGGGCGGGGCGCGGGCGGGGCGGGGCCGTGGCGGCGGCCGTGGCCCTCGTCGCGGCGGGCGGGGCGGCCGCCTTCGTCTCCGCCCCGCCCCTGCCGTCGCTGGCGCTCGTGGGGCTCGGCCTCGGGTTCGCGCTCGCGCTCGGGGGGCAGCCGGAGCGGTGGACGCAGCCGGTCTCGTTCCGCGGCGTGCTCCTGGGCGCGCTCGTGCTGGCGCCGGTGGTGTACGGGTTTATGCGCGGGCCGCTCCACGAGCGGTCCGAGGACCTCCTCTCGGACGCGGCCTACGCGTTCTCGAACGCCCGCGACGAGCGCGTGTCGCTGGCCGTCGAGCAGGTGCTCGGCGACGCCCGCGCCGACGACGCGCTGGGGCCGGCGCTCCTGGAGGCCGTCGCCGAGGCCGACTCGGCCCGGACCGCCGGGCGCGCGCCGGCCGACTCGACGCGCGAGCGGCTCGACGTGCTCGCGGCCGGGCTCGTGACGAGCTCGCTCCTGGGCTCGCTCGCCGACGTGGCGACCGAACTCCGGCTCGTGGGGCCGGCCGGCGACACGCTGGGGAGCTACGTCGAGGGCGGCGCCGCCCCGCCCGCCGGACGCGGCGACCCGCTCGCGTTCGAGGCCATGCGCGAGGAGTACCTGGCCCGCGACGAGGGCGGCTCGTTCCGGCGGCGGCTGCCGGTGAGCGAGCGCCGCGGGCTCAGCCGGTCGGCGGCGATCGCCCCGCTCCTCACGGCCGACGACGAGGCCGTGGCGTGGATCTACCTCCGGGCCACGCCCCGCTCGGCCCGGTTCGCGACCGAGACCCCGTTCCCCCGCGTGCTCGCCCCGACGGGCCTGTTCGGGCTCGACGACGAAGCTCTGAGCTACGCTGAGTACGACGACGGCGTCCTCGTGCGCAACCGCGGCGAGGCCCCGCTCCGCCTGGACTCGACGGTCTTCCGCGTGCTCAGCGACCGGGCGCGCGGCTACGGCCGCACCGAGGCGCTCGGCGGGCGCGCCGTGCGGGCCTACTACCAGCGCTTGGGCGACGACGCCGAAGACGTCGTCGCCGTCCGCGCGCCGGCCGAGGACGGGCTCGACGTGCTGTTCGTGCTCCTCCGCCTGAGCCTCTCGGGCCTGGCGCTGGGCGGGGTGGTGTTCGTCGTCGGGCTGTGGCTGCGGTGGCAGGCCGGGCTCGTGCCGGCCCCGCGCACGCGGTTTCGCGACAAGGTCCTCAACCGCTTCCTCGTGGTCGGCCTCGCGAGCGTGGCGCTGACGGGCGTCGTGGGGCGGCAGGTGATCGTCGAGCAGAACCGGCAGTCGGTCCGCGACGCGCTCCGCCAGCGGCTGAACCGGGCCGAGGCCGCCCTCGCCTCGGCCGACGTCGAGGCCGGCGGGCTCGACGCCGTCGCCGCTGCGCTGGGCGTCGACGTCCACTTCTACGTGGGGCCGCAGCTGCGGGCGTCGAGCCGGCGCCAGCTCGTCCGCCAGCGCCTCATCGAGCCGCGCCTGCCGGGCGACGTCTACCGCGCCCTCTTCCTCGAAGGTGAGCCGTACGCGTTCGGGGCCGACCGGATCGGCACGTTCACCTACACGACGGGCTACAAGGTGCTCCCCGATTCGGCGGGGCGGGCGGCCGGCGCGATCGCGGTCCCCACGATCTCGGAGCAGGCGGCGATTGAGTCGGGTCAGGCGCGCATGGTGGCCTACCTGTTCGGCGGCCTCCTCGCCCTCCTCGCAGCCATTCTCGTCGTCGCCGCTGTCCTCGCCGGCCAGCTGACGCGCCCGTTCGCGCGGCTCCGCGAGGGGCTCCTCGCCGTCGGCGCGGGTGGGGCGGACCGGGCCGAGCTGGAGCCGATCCCGGTCGAGACGCGCGACGAGGTGGGCGAGCTGGTCGAGGCGTTCAACGGCATGCAGGCGGCGCTCGCCGAGAGCCGCCGGAAGCTGGCCGAGCAGGAGCGGGAGGTGGCCTGGAGCACGATGGCGCGCCAGGTGGCCCACGAGATCAAGAACCCGCTCATGCCCATGAAGCTCTCCGTCCAGTACCTCCAGCGGACGTTCCGGCCGCCCGGCGAGGAGGCGCCGCCCGACGACGTCCGCTTCGCGGGCCAGTTCGAGCGGACGACGGACATGCTCATCGACCAGATCGAGACGCTGAGCCGCATCGCGTCCGACTTCTCGACGTTCGCCCAGATGCCGGCCCGCGCGCCGGAGCCGCTCGACCTGGGCGGGGTGGCGCAGGAGGCGGCCGACCTGTTCGAGGGGCCGCTCGCCGAGAGCGGCCGGGCCGAGCTAGCCCTCGACCTGCCGGCCGCCCCGCTCACGGTCGTGGCTGACCGCGACGAGCTGCGCCGCGTGCTCGTGAACCTGCTCACGAACGCGCTCCAGGCGATCCCCGACCGCCCCGCCCCCGGCCGCATCCGGCTGGCCGCCGAGGCCGTCGACGCGGCGTGGGCCGAGGTCCGCGTGGCCGACGACGGGACGGGCATCGCGGAGGAGGCGCGGGACAACGTGTTCCAGCCCAGCTTCTCGACCAAGACGAGCGGGATGGGCCTGGGCCTGGCGATCTCGAAGCGGGCCGTCGAGGCCGTCGGCGGGTCGATCGCGTTCGAGACGGCCGAGGGCGAGGGGACCACGTTCACGGTCCGCCTCCCGCGCGTGGCGGGGGGCGATGGACTTGCCGCCCCGCCCGCGGAGGATCCGGGTGGGGTGGAACTGTGAGGCGGCCCGCCGGGGCGTCCTCGGGCGGGGCGGTCGGCGTCTGTGGCGCGCCGAGGGCGGGGCGGCGCGCGACCATCCCGCCCCCGCACCAGAGCGGCGTGCCCCCTCGTGCGGACACCACGCGTGGTCTCCCTGCGTCCCGGGGCCACGTCCCGCAGCGGGGCTCCTCGGGCGGGGTGGCAGTCTCGCGGCCACCGCGACGCCAGCGGAGGCCGCCCCGCCCGGACCGGACACGGCAAGCCGTGTCTCTACGAACGAGGGCGGGGTGGGGTGCACGCCCTTTTGCCGTAGGATGCTCTTCGGTGTCGCCGTAGCCTCGGCTTCTACCCGCCCCGCCCCTTCCATGAGCCGATTTGCGTTCGTCGCCGCGCTCGCCTGCCTCGGCGCGCTCTCGGCCTGCGACGGGGACGGCGTCGGGCGCTACCCCGCCCCGCTCGATTTGCCCAGTGCGTCCGTCGTGGAGCTGCGGACCACGGCGCCCGTCCCCGGCCGCTACAACGTGGAGGCGACCGTCGTCAAGATCACGCGGTGCTACTGCCCGCCGGACGTGTTCTGCGCGCCGTGCCTGTTCGCCGACGGCGTGGTCGTGTCGGAGACCGGGGCGCCGTTCCCCGAGAGCGACGCCGACAGCCTGGACGCTGCCGGCTACCTCCACGTCGCGGCCGAAGACCCCGAGCAGTTCGAGCGGGGCGGCCGGTACCTGCTCTCCGTCTCGGTCGAGTCGCGTTCTGAGGGCGTGGACGGCAGCGCTCCTCCCATCGTGTGGACCGACCTCCTTGGCTACGGACGGGCCGAGTAGCGGGGGCGCAGTGTCTCACCCCGCTCGGTTGGGGCGGGCGGGGCGGCTTAGCACGAGCGGGGCGGCGACCGATAGGGAGGGGAGCTACTGTGCTCTCCAGTCGGCCCTTTGGGTCCGCCCGCCGTGCGCCTCCCCGCCCTGGTTGTCCTGCTCCTGTCCGTTTCCGCGTGCGAGGGCGGGGCGGAGCGCGTCGGCGATGTCCACCCGGATTCGGTCTACGCCTTCGAGTCGGGCCAATTCGAGCCCGACAGCCTCCCCGGCATCGAGCGCCTGGACGCGGCCGCCGCGCAGGGCGACCCGGACGCGCAGTTCAAGGTGGCCTTCTTCCGCCACCACATGACGGGCGACTACGAGGCGGCCGTTCCCGTTTTCGAGCGGCTCGCCGCCAGCGGCCACCCGGACGCAACGGCGATGCTCGCGACGGTCTACATGTACGGGAACGGCGTCGAGGTCGACCACGACGAGGCCGCGCGATGGCTGGAGCGGGCCGCCACGCTGGGCCACGAACGTGCCGCCCGCGACCTCGCGGCGTACCGCGCCCGGCAGCGGTAGGCGCCACCCCGCCCTCGCACTAGGCCAAGGCGCTCTCCCATGCGGACACCATGCATGGTGTCCCTACGCCTCGGGGCGGGACTCCTCGGGCGGGGCGGTAGCGTCCTGCGGCTACCGGCAGGGACCGCCCCGCCCGCACCGGCACACGGGCGGGGTGGAGGGCTCGTCGCGCGTCACCCCTCGCCCGCTACTCCCACTCGATCGTCGCCGGCGGCTTGCTCGACACGTCGTACGCCACGCGGTTGATGCCGCGGACCTCGTTGATGATCCGGTTCGACGCCCGCCCCAGGACCTCGTACGGGAGCCGCGCCCAGTCGGCCGTCATGCCGTCGGTCGAGGTCACGGCGCGGAGGCACGCGGCCTGCTCGTAGGTGCGGAAGTCGCCCATGACGCCGACCGACTGGACCGGGAGCAACACGGCGAACGCCTGCCACACGTCGTCGTAGGTGCCCGAGCGTTCGAGCTCCTCGAGCCAGATCCGGTCCGCCTGGCGCAGCAGCTCGCACGCCTCGCGCGTGACCGGGCCGAGCACGCGGACGGCGAGGCCGGGGCCGGGGAACGGGTGCCGCCGGATGATCGCGTCGGGCACGCCGAGCGCGCGGCCCACGTCGCGGACCTCGTCCTTGAACAGCTCGCGGAACGGCTCGATCAGGTCGAACCCGAGCTTCTCGGGCAGCCCGCCCACGTTGTGGTGCGTCTTGATGGTCGCCGACGGCCCCTTAAAGCTGACCGACTCGATCACGTCTGGGTAGAGCGTGCCCTGCGCAAGAAAGCGCGGCTTGTGACCCAGCCGCTCGGTGATCGCCTCGGTCTCGGCCTCGAACACCTCGATGAAGGTCCGCCCGATGATCCGGCGCTTTTCCTCCGGGTCCTCGACGCCCGCGAGCCGGTCCAGGAACAGGTCGCTCGCGTCGACCGCGCGGAGGTCGATGTCGAACCCGTCGCGGAACGTCGTCTGCACCTGCTCGAACTCGCCCGACCGCAGCAGCCCGTTGTCGACGAACACGCACGTCAGCTGGTCGCCGATGGCGCGGTGCAAGAGGGCCGCCGCGACCGACGAGTCGACCCCGCCCGAGAGGCCGAGGACGACGTGGTCGTCGCCGACGGTCTCGCGAATCTCAGCGGTCTTCTCGTCGATAAACGAGCCCATCGTCCAGTCGCCCTTCAGCCCGCAGATCTCGGTCACGAAGTTGCCCAGCATGGCCGCCCCGTGCTCCGAGTGGACGACCTCGGGGTGAAACTGGACGCCCCAGATCGGCCCGTGCTCCGAGTCGGCCTCGGCGGCGACGGCGGCGATCGGCGCGTTGTCGGTCGCCGCGATCGAGCGGAAGCCGGCCGGCAGGCGCGTCAGGTGGTCGCCGTGGCTCATCCACACGACGGAGCCCTCGGGGACGCCCCGGAACAGGGCGTCCTCCTCGTGGGCAACGATCGGCGCGCGCCCGAACTCGCGGTGGTCGCTCGCCTCCACCCCGCCCCCGAGGGCGTGCGCGAGCGCCTGGAGCCCGTAGCAGATGCCGAGGACGGGGACCGCCCCGCCCCCGGGCGTCTCCAGCGACAGCAGGGCGGGGTCGACCTGCGGCGAGCCCTCGTCGTAGACCGAGAGCGGCCCGCCCGACAGGATGAGCCCGCTGGGCCGCATCGCCGCCACCTCGTCCGCCGAGACGGTGCACGGGTGGATCTCGCAGTAGACGCCGGCCTCGCGGACGCGCCGCGCGATCAGCTGCGTCGTCTGGCTCCCGAAGTCGAGGACGACGACCGTTTCGTGGTGAGTCATGAGGGATGGGAGAGGGATACGGGATGGGGAGGGATGGGCAGACGGGGCGGGGCGGCCTCAGAGGGCGGGGCGGTCCGCCGATCCCTCCATGCCTCTATCCCTCCGTCCCTCAGTCCGCCCCGATCATCTCCTTGTACTCGTCCACCGACAGCAGGCCGTCCACGTCCGACGCCTGGGCGGGGCGGAGCTTGACCATCCACCCCGCCCCGTACGGGTCCGTGTTGACGGACTCGGGGGCGTCGTCGAGGTCGGGGTTCACGGACTCGACCGTGCCGGCGATCGGCGCGAACAGCTCGCTCACCGTCTTGACCGCCTCGACGGTCCCGAACGGCCCCTCGGCCTCGACCTCGGTGCCCTCGGCCTCCATCTCGACGAACACGATGTCGCCCAGCTCGCTCTGCGCGTAGTCCGTGATCCCGACGGTCACCAGCCCGTCGTCTTCGAGGCGGACCCACTCGTGGTCCTTGGTGTAGCGGCAGTCGTCGGGGAAGGTCATGAGGGATGCGGGATGGGGAGGGATGGAGGGACGAGCAGAGGTGGACGGGGACGGCCGGGGCGGGGCGGCGGTCTGCCCATCCCTCCATGCCCGATCCCTCTATCCCTCTTTGACCAGCTCGAACCGCTCGAGGAACTTCGTGTCGAAGTCGCCCGCGAGGAAGCGCGGGTCCTGGAGCAGCTGCTGGTGGAAGGGGACCGTCGTGTGGAGGCCCTCGATGATGAACTCGTCGAGCGCCCGGAGCATCTTGCGGATCGCCCGCTCGCGCGTGTCCTCGCGGACGATGAGCTTGGCGATGAGCGAGTCGTAGGTGGGCGGGACCGTGTAGCCGGCGAACACGTGCGTGTCGCACCGAACGCCCCGCCCCTTCGGGCTGTGGAAGGCGGTGATTGTGCCCGGCGAGGGCGAGAAGTTGCGGAACGGGTCCTCGGCGTTGATCCGGCACTCGATGGAGTGGCCGCGCGGGGCGCGGTCGCCGCTCGTAATCGTCTCGCCCGAGGCCACGCGGATCTGCCACTCGATCAGGTCCGTGTCGGTCACTTCCTCCGTCACCGGATGCTCGACCTGGATCCGCGTGTTCATCTCCATAAAGTAGAAGTCGCGGTTCTTGTCGAGCAGGAACTCGACCGTGCCTGCCCCGCGGTAGTTGACCGCGAGCGCGCCGTCGATCGCGGCCCGGCCCATCCGCTCGCGGAGGTCGGCGTCGACGACGGGGCTGGGCGACTCTTCGAGGAGCTTCTGGTGGCGGCGCTGGATCGAGCACTCGCGCTCGCCAAAGTGGACGACCGTGCCCTGGCCGTCGCCGACGAGTTGGATCTCGACGTGGCGCGGCTCCTCGACGAACTTCTCGATGTAGAGCCGGCCGTCGCCGAAGGCGTTGGCGGCCTCGGTCCCGGCGGCCACGAACAGCTTCTCGAACTCGGCCTCATTGCTGGCCATGCGCATGCCGCGGCCGCCGCCGCCGGCCGACGCCTTGATCATGACCGGGAAGCCGGCCTCGCGCGCCGTCGCGAGCCCCTCGGCCACGTCGGCGACCGCCCCGCCCGAGCCGGGCACGACGGGGACGCCGGCCTCGCGCATGGTCTCCTTGGCGACCGACTTGTCGCCCATCTTCGAGATCGTCTCGGGGCGCGGGCCGATAAAGGTGAGGTCGTGGTCGTCGCAGACGCGGGCGAACTCGGCGTTCTCGGCCAGGAACCCGTAGCCCGGGTGGACGGCGTCGGCGCCCGTGACCTCGGCCGCCGCGATGATCGACGGGATGTGGAGGTAGCTCTTAGCGCTCGGCGGCGGCCCGATGCACACGGCCTCGTCGGCGAACTTGACGGGCAGCGAGTCGCGGTCGATCGTCGAGTAGACGGCGACCGTCTTGATCCCCATCTCGCGGCACGTCCGGATGATGCGGAGCGCGATCTCGCCGCGGTTGGCGATCAGGACTTTTTTAATCATGGAGCGTGTTGCGTGTTGCGTGTCCAGTGTTTGCATGTAAACACGCAAGGCTGAACACGTAACAGGGCTCTACTTTTCGATCACGAACAGGGGCTGGTCGAACTCAACCGGCTCCGCGTTCTCGACGAGGAGCCGGGTGACGGTCCCGGCCTCCTCGGCCTGGATCTCGTTCATGAGCTTCATCGCCTCGATGATGCACAGCGTCTGGCCGACCTCGACGCGGTCGCCGACGGCCACGAACGGGTCGGCCTCGGGCGAGGGCGCGGCGTAAAACGTGCCGACGATGGGCGCGAGGACCAGCGACTCGTTCGCGCCCGAGCCGGGCTCGGCGGCCGCCCCGCCCTCGTCCGGCGCGGGCGGGGCGGGCGACACGGCGGCGGGCGCAGTGCTGGGCGGGGCGGCGGCGGCCGGCGGCGCCGTCATCACGACGGGCGGGGCGGTCGACGCCGGCGCCGGCCGCTGCGTGGCGCGGACGGTCAGCTTGAACCCCTCCTCTTCGACCTTCACCTCGGCCAGGCCGCTCTCGGCGACGATCTCGAGGAGGCGCTGAATCTTGTCGAGGTCCATGTCCATGTGCCAGAGCGGGCGGGGCGGAGAGGCGCGGAATCTACGGCGCGGGGCGGCGGAGCGGTACCGGGCCGCCCCGCCCGTTCAGTCCGACGGGCGCTAGGCGGCCGTCACGCGGGTTTGGTAGGAGCCCGTCTCCGGGTCCACGCGGACGATGTCGCCCTCGTTGATGAAGAGCGGCACCTGGACCGTCGCCCCGCTCTCGAGCGTGGCCGGCTTGGTGGCGCCGGTCGCCGTGTCGCCCTTGAGGCCGGGGTCGGTCTGCGAGACCGCGAGCTCGACCATGCGCGGGAGCTCGACGTTGAGCGGCTCGTCGGAGCCGGCGTCGAAGAGGACGTCGATCATGCCGCCCTCCTTGATAAACTCCTTGCCCGTCACGAGGTCGCTGCGGAGCGTCCGCTGCTCGTACGTCTCGGTGTTCATAAAGTGGAGGCCCAGGTCGTCCTCGTAGAGGTACTGCATCTGGCGGCGTTCGACGCGGACGTCCTCGACCTTCTCGCCGGCCCGGAACGTGGTGTCGACGATCTTCCCGTTGCGGACGTTCTTGAGCTTCCCGCGCACGAACGCCCCGCCCTTGCCGGGCTTGACGTGCATGAACTCAACGATCTGCCAGAGGTCGTTCTTCCAGTTGAGGACGAGGCCGTTGCGGAAGTCTTGCGTGGAGGCCATGCGGTCGGGGCGGGGTGGCGTGGGCGGAAAAGCTACTCCGCCGCCGCCCCGCCCGCGGCGAATCGCGCGTGGAGCCGGGCGGCCCCGGTGGACCTAACGGGCGGGGCGGCGCTCCTCCCGCACCCAGACGCGGACGCTCGCCGGCCCGAACGCCTGCGCGCCGACGCCGCCGGCCGGCGCGAGCCCGTCCAGGTCCACCGCCCCGCCCTCGGCGTCGGTGGGCGGAGCCAGAGGGCCGGCACGGGCGGGGCGGGGGTGTGCGGGCGGGGCGGCCGCAGACTAACGCCCGGCCCCGCCCGTGCGCGTCGGCCCGAGGTCGGGGACTCGGTACGGGGCGCTCGGTACAGAGGGCGGGGCGGGCGACCGTCCAGGGCCGCCCCGCCGTTGCGTGCAACGGCGCTACAGGGTCCCGCCAGGGCGGAGCGGTCGGGGGCGACGCGACCGCCCCGCCCCCGCGCCGTGCGGGCGGGGCGGGCACCTTCCCGTACCCCGTACCCCGTACCCCGTACCGGCCTTAAAACAGGACGCGCGTGCGGATCGTCCCCTCAACCTCGCGGAGCGCGCCGAGCGCCTCGTCCGACGTCCGGCCGTCGAGGTCGGTCACGACGTAGCCCAGGTCGCCGCGCGTCTGGAGAAACTGGGCCTCGACGTTCGCTCCGACGTCGGAGAACACGCCGTTGACGGCCGCGATCACGCCCGGCACGTTCCGGTGCATGTGCAAGATGCGGTGGGCGCCCGGGTGCGGCGGGAGCGCCACCTCGGGCACGTTCACCGACGTCTCCGTGCTCCCGTTGTCGCTGTAGCGGACGAGCTTGCCGGCCACCTCGGCGCCGATGTTCTCCTGGGCCTCGACCGTCGAGCCGCCAACGTGCGGCGTCAAGAGCGCCCGGTCGATCCCCTGGAGCGGCGACGTGAACGGGTCGTCGTTCGAGGCCGGCTCGGTTGGGTACACGTCGACGGCGGCGCCGGCGAGGTGGCCGCGCCCGAGCGCCGCGGCGAGCGCGCTGAGGTCGACGACCGACCCGCGCGAGGCGTTGAGGAGCACGGCGTCGGGCTTCATGCGCGCGATCTCGGCCGCCCCGACGAGCCCCCGCGTTTGCGACGTGTCCGGCACGTGGAGCGTGACGACGTCGGCCTGGTCCAGCAGGGCGCCCAGACTGGGGGCGGGGTGGGCGTTCCCGAGCGGGAGCGTGGCGGCCGTGTCGTAGAACACGACGCGCATCCCGAGCCCCTCGGCCAGCACCGAGAGCTGCTTGCCGATGTTGCCGTAGCCCACGATTCCCAGCGTCTTGCCGCGGATCTCGCGGCTCGTCCCCACGCTCTTGGCCCACTCGCCGCGGTGCGCCCGCGCGTTCTTCTCGGGCACGCCGCGGAGCAGCAGGATGGCCTCCGCGAGCACCAACTCGGCGACGGACCGCGTGTTCGAGAACGGGGCGTTGAACACGGCCACGCCGCGCCGGCTCGCCGCCTCCAGGTCAATCTGGTTGGTCCCGATGCAGAACGCGCCCACGGCGACCAGCTTCTCGGCCGCCCTGAACACGTCGGCCGTCAGCTGCGTCCGCGAGCGGATGCCCAGAAAGTGCACGTCGCGGACGAGGTCGAGGAGCGCGTCGCCGGTCGCCGCCCCGCCCTCGCGCTCGACGCGCGTGTAGCCGGCCTCCCGGAAGGCCCGGACGGCGGTGTCGTGAACGCCCTCCAGGAGCAGGACCTTGATCTTGTCTTTGTCGAGCGACGTGGCGGCCATCGGGCGGGGCGGTCGTGGGGCGGGGCGCGCCGGTCGAACCGGCCGCGCGGCGCGCTGATCCGGGCGGCTCGGGCGGGGCGGCCCCGGAAACGTGCGGCGGCGGTTAACGGCCGCCGGGCAGGCTCCGATACCTGCGTCCCGTTCCCCCGCCGCCCCGGACCGTGCCCACCGCCCCGCCCGCCCCGCCCGCCACCGAGGCCATGACGCCGTCGGCCCTCCGCGCGCACCGGCTGATGATCCTGCTGGCGGCCGTGGCGGCCATCACGTTGTGGGTGATGGACCGGCTCGGGGGGCGTGTCTACGACGACCCTCTCGCCTACCGGCTGGTGATCTCCGGTGCGGCCGCTACCGTGCTCGTGCTGACGTACGTGAGCGACGGGGTCCGGCAGCGGCTCCGGGGCATCACGCTGACGATCGCCTACGCGGCCGCCCTGTTTTTCGGGTGGGCGGCGGTACGGAACGGGCTCGACACGAACTGGACGTCGACGCACCTCTTGGCCACCGCCCTGACCGGGCTCGTGATCGCCCAACTCGCGCGGACCGAGCGCGAGCTGTTCGGCTCGCTCGCGGCCCTCGCCTTGACCCTCTTCATCCCAGCGGCGTGGACCGCCCCGCCCGTCGGGGAGCTCGCGCTCCCGCTCGCGTCGCTCGCGACGACCGTCGCGTTCTTCCTGACCGCGCTCGGGATCGTCAGCGTGGCGCGGCTCCGAGACCTCCAGGCGCTCCGTGAGAGCCAGGACGCGCTGTCAGCGTCGTACGGCCGGCTCGTCGCTGCGACCGAGGAGGCCGAGAGCCGGCGCCGCCTGCTCCAGACCGTCGTCGACGCCATCCCCGACGCCATCTTCGCTGTCGACCGCGACGGCCGCTTTATCGCTGCCAACGCGACGGGCGCCGAGCAGACCTCGGCCGGGAGCGTCGAGGGCCTCTTCGGGAAGACGGCCCACGACGTATTGCCGCCCGACATCGCCAAGACCATGCACGAGGAGCGGCTCCCGATCTTCGAAACGGGGGAGGCCATCGTCGGCGTGGAACACGCGGTCACCGCCCGCGACGGCCGCGAGCTGTCCGTACTCACGACGCGGGTCCCGCTCCGCGACGGGGGCGGGGCGGTCGTCGGCGTGGTCGGCGTCACGCGCGACGTGACCGACGAGCGCCGCGCGCAGGCCGCCGTCGAGGACCAGAAGCGGCTGCTCCAGGCGACCATCGACGCGCTCCCGCTCTCGGTCTTCGTGCACGACGAGGAGGGGCGCCTGGTCCTCGCCAACGCCCGCCCCGCCCAGATCTATTCGGGGGCTACGGTCGAGGACATCCTCGGGAAACGACCGGCGGATCTGCTCCCCGCGCCGATCGCCCGCGAGGTCGGGCGGCGGCTACGGGACATCCTCGACCGCAACGAGGCCGGTTGCCCGTTCGAGCACTCGCTCGTCGACCGGGCCGGCCGCGCGCGCACGGTCGAGGCCGTGCACGTCCCGCTCCGCGACGCCGCGGGCGGGGCGGTCGGCGCGATCGCCGTGGTGCGCGACGTGACGGAGGCGAAGGCGGCGCGGACCGCGCTCCTCGAAGCGAAAGAGGCGGCCGAGGCGTCGACGCAGGCGAAGAGCGAGTTCCTGGCCAACATGAGCCACGAGATCCGCACGCCCATGAACGGCGTGATCGGGATGACGTCGCTCCTCCTCGACACCGACCTCGACGACGAGCAGCGCGGGTTCGTCGAGACCGTGCGCACGAGCGGCGACGCGCTCCTCACGCTCATCAACGACATCCTCGACTTCTCCAAGATCGAGGCCGGGCACCTCGACCTCGAAGAGACCCCCTTCGACGTGCGGCAGGCCGTCGAGGACGCGCTCGACCTCGTCGCGCAGCCGGCGGCCGAGAAGGGCGTCGAGCTCGCCTACGTCGTCGAGGACGGCGTGCCCGGCGCCGTCGTGGGCGACGCGAGCCGGGTCCGCCAGGTGCTCGTCAACCTGCTCTCGAACGCGGTCAAGTTCACGCACGAGGGGAGCGTCTGCGTCCGCGTCTCGGCCGCCCCGCCCGACGTCGAGGCCGGCGGGCGGACCGCGCTCCGCGTGGCCGTCGAGGACACGGGCATCGGGATCGAGGCCGACAAGCTGGACCACGTGTTCGGGAGCTTCACGCAGGCCGACGCCTCGACGACGCGGCGGTTCGGGGGGACCGGGCTGGGGCTGGCCATCTCGAAGCGGCTCGTCGAACTCATGGGCGGCGAGATCTGGGCCGAGTCGGAGCCCGACGTCGGCTCGACGTTCGCGTTCACGGTCGAGGCGACCGTGGCCCCGTCGGAGCGCCGGGTGTTCCTGAGGCCCGAGCAGCCGGCGCTGGCCGGCCGCCGCGTGCTCGTCGTCGACGACCACGCGGTCAACCGCGAGATCGTGGTGCGGCTGGCGGCCCGGTGGGGGATGCGGGCCGACGCCGTCGCGTCGGGGGCCGAGGCCGTCGCCGCCGTGGCCGACGCCGCGGACGCCGCGAGCGGGGCGGACCCGTACGACCTCGTCGTGCTCGACATGCAGATGCCGGACCTCGACGGGCTCGGCGTCGCCGCGGCGCTCCGGGCCGGCCCCGCCCCGCCCCCGCTCATGGTCCTGCTCACGTCGGTAGCCCGTGACGCCGCGCTCCGCGAGCGGGCCGAGGCCGCCGGCGTCCACGCAGTCCTCTACAAGCCGACCAAGCCGGCCCTCCTCTACGACGTCCTGGTCGGCGCGTTCGCCGGCCCCGGGCGGGCCGCCCCGCCCCCGGCGCCGGCGGCCGAGCGGGGCGGGGCGGGGGGCGCCGTCGCGGTCCTGCTGGCCGAGGACAACGTGGTCAACCAGAAGGTGGCCCTCCGCATCCTCGAGCGGCTGGGGCACGGGGCCGACGTGGCGGCGAACGGGGCCGAGGCCGTGGCCGCGGTGCAGGCTCGGGCGGCGCGGGGGCGCCCGTACGACCTCGTGCTGATGGACGTGCAGATGCCGGAGCTCGACGGGCTCGACGCGACGCGGCAGATCCGGTCGGCCGACGTGGCGCAGCCCCGCGTCGTCGCGCTCACGGCCAACGCGATGCGGGGCGACCGGGAGCGGTGCCTGGCGGCCGGGGCCGACGACTACCTCACGAAGCCGGTCAAGCTCGACGACCTCCGGGCCGTGCTCGCGGACGTGGCCGCCGCCGGGGGCGGGGCGGTCGCGGCGTAGGGGACAATGGCGAAGGGGCGCGGGGCAGGGCCGCCGCCCCGCCCGTGGCCGCCGCCCCGCCCACGCCGAGGGCGGGGCGGGCACCGTGGGGCGGGGTGGCGCGCGCTCCCAGGGCGACCGCCGCTCGCCCCTACTCGACCACCTGGAGGCGCGCGAACGCCAGCTTCAGCTTTTTCTGGCCGACCGAGTTAAAAAACACCGTCGCCGCGGCGCGCTCGCCGGCGCCCTCGACGGCCAGCACCTTCCCGTTCCCGAACGAGCGGTGGTGCACACGGACGCCCGGCACGATCGCCGACTCGCCCTCGTCGTAGACGACCTCGCGCTCGCCGGACGCGACCCGCTTGGTCTTCCGCTTGGGGCCGCTGTCCGGCCGCAGCGAGCGCTTCCAGTAGTCCGGCGACATGTCGCCGTAGCCGCCCGTGCCGCCGGCCGACGGCTCGAACCGCCCCGCCCGCGCCTCGAACCGGCCGCCGGACTCCGTGCGCAGCAGGTCGTCGCCGTCGAGCTCGTCGAGGAACCGGCTGCGGACGCTCGACTGCTGGTCGCCGTAGCGGTACCGGCTCCGGGCGTAGCTGAGGTAGAGGGCCTCCTCGGCGCGCGTCACGCCGACGTAGAGGAGCCGCCGCTCCTCCTCCAGCTCCGTCGGGTCCTGGGCCGCCTTGGCGAGCGGGAACAGGCCCTCCTCCAGCCCGGTCACGAACACGACCTTGAACTCGAGCCCCTTCGAGGCGTGGAGCGTCATGAGCGTGACGCGGTTGTCGTCGTCGCCCAGGCGGTCCACGTCGGCCACGAGGCTCACCTCTTGCAAGAACTCGCTCAGCGTACGCGGCTCGCCGGACGGGTCGCCGCCGGCGAACTCGGCAACGGCGTTGAGCAGCTCATGGATGTTCTCCAACCGGGCCAGCGCCTCGGGCGTGTTCTGGTCGCGGTACGACTGGAGCAGCCCGGTCTCCTGGATGAGCTCGCGGGCGAGCTCGTCGGCCGGCGCCGTCTGCGCCTTCGAGGCGAACCGCGAGACCAAAAACCCGAACCCCTCGACGGCCTTCGCCGCGCGCGCCGAGAGCCCCGCCCCGCCCGGGTCCTGGACCGCCTGCCACAGCCCGACCCGGTGCTCGGTCGCGTAGGCGCGGAGCTGGTCGACCGTCTTGCCGCCGATCCCGCGCGTCGGCGTGTTGACGACGCGGAGCAGCGACGCCTCGTCGGACGGGTTGACGGCGAGGCGGAGGTAGGCGAGCGCGTCCTTGATCTCCTTGCGCTGGTAGAAGCTCACGCCGCCGACGAGCCGGTACGGGATCCCGCCCCGCCGGAGCGCCTCCTCGATCGAGCGCGACTGGGCGTTCGTCCGGTAGAGCACGGCCACGTCGGACCACCCGATGCCGGACCGCGAGCGGAGGTCGCGGATCGTCCGCTCCACCTTCTGCGCCTCGTCGCGCTCCGACAGCGCCTCCATGAGGATGACGGGGTCGCCCTCGGAGTTGTCGGTCCAGAGCGTCTTGTCGAGCTGCTTCGTGTTGCCGCTGATGACGGCGTCGGCCAGGCGCACGATCCGCTGCGTGCTCCGGTAGTTCTGCTCCAGGCGGATCGTCTTGGCCTCGGGGTAGTCCTTCTGGAACGAGAGGATGTTCTGGATGTCGGCCCCGCGGAAGGCGTAGATGCTCTGGGCGTCGTCGCCGACCACACAGATGTTGCGGTGCTCGGCGGCCAGGAGCTTGGCGAGCACGTACTGCGTCCGGTTCGTGTCCTGGTACTCGTCGATGTGGAGGTAGCGCCACCGCCGCTGGTACTCTTTGAGGACATCCGGGTGCTGCTCGAAGAGGCGGATGGGCCACCCGAGCAGGTCGTCGAAGTCCATCGCGTTGGCCTGCCGGAGCGCCGCGTTGTAGGGCGCGTAGAGCCGTGCTGCGGCCTCGGTGAACGGGTCGCCCGCGAGGCGCGCGTACTCGTCCGGCCCCACCTGGGCGTTCTTGGCGCCCGAGATCGCGCTCCGCACCGACCGCGGCGTGACGCGCTTGGGGTCGACCCCGTAGCGCGTCATGAGCTCCTTGAGGAGCCGCTCGGTGTCGTCGGAGTCGTAGATCGTGAAGTTGCGCGAGAACCCGATCTTGTCGGCCTCGCGGCGGAGCACGCGGCTAAAGACGCTGTGGAACGTGCCCATCCACATGCCCTTGGCCTCGTCGCCCACGAGGTCGGTCACGCGGGCGCGCATCTCGCGGGCGGCCTTGTTGGTGAAGGTGAGGGCGAGGATCTGGCTCGGCCACGCCTTTTTGGCCGCGATGAGGACGGCCACCCGGTGCGTGAGCGTCCGCGTCTTGCCCGAGCCCGGCCCGGCGATGATCATGACCGGCCCCTCGGTCGTGCCGGCCGCCTCCTGCTGGGCCGGGTTGAGGCCGCCCAGGAGCGCCTCGACGGCGCCGTCGTCGGCGGAGGCCGTGGGCGGGGCGGGGCGGTCGGGGCCGCCGTCGGGCGGGGGGCGGAGGGCGAACGTCTTCATCGGAGCGGAGCAGTTTGGGTCTCGCCCGAACCTACGCGAGCGCGGCCGCGCCGGACGGCCCGCGCCGGGCGGGGCGGCGTGAATCCTGACGCCCACCCCGCCCTCGGCCGGCGGGATGCGTGCGGCGGGATGCGTGCGACCCTTCGGCCGCCCCGCCCCAGAAATACTCGTGTCGTGCCCGGGGCGGGCGGGGCGGTCAGGGATGTCAGCGAGGCCCACGTGAGGCGGCGGCGGTTCCCCTCCTGGCCACCACGCAGCGTCGGCGCAGCGAAGAGGGGCCAGGACCCAAAGGGCGGGGTGGTTGTCGGGCGGGGCGGTTCGACATGGACCCGCCCCGCCCGTGGCCGCCCCGCCCGCGGAGTCCGTTTGCAGAGGGCGCGTCTGGGGCCGTCCCTGGGAGGCGCGTAGGGCGAACGGGCAGGAGCCGGGTCCGGCGGATCTGTGACGCGGGGGCGGGGTGGAACAGGCTCCCCTCTCCAACCCACCTCTGCTATGGCCACCCGCTCCCTCGACCGCACCGACTGGAACGACTACTTCGACACCTTCTCCAAAGACCGGATCGAGGGCGGCGACGTCGGCAAGGCGCACGTCCGCGTCCTCTCCGAAGAGAACGGCGACCAGGTGCTCGCCGACTGGCTCCCGCTCCACGGCCTCACCTACGACCCCAAGGACGACCTGTTCGAGGTCGCGATGGAGGGCATGGACCACCTGGTCAACAACCCGACCGAGATCCACGTCAAGGACGACGGCGACCTCCCGAGCTTCGAGGTGGTCCGCAAGGACGGCGACCGCGAGGTCATCGAGCTGAAGAAGTAGCGCCCGCCCGGCTCTGCATGCCCGCGCCCGCCCCGCCCGCTCCTGGGCGCGGCGGGCGTTCTCTGAAACGCCCGTGAGGGCGCGGGCGGGGCGGATCTGCCCCGCCCCGCCCCCGTTCGATACCCAACACTCTACTCTCCCCCTCTACGCATGGCTACTCCGAAAAACGGCGCCTCCCAGCAGGCCCGCACCCCCTACCACACGCGCCTCGGCATTGACGAGGACAAGCGGCAGACGCTCGTCGGCCTCCTCAACAAGACGCTGGCCGCGACGAGCGACCTGTACTCCCAGACGAAGCAGGCGCACTGGAACGTCAAGGGCAAGGACTTCTACCAGCTCCACCTCCTCTACGACGAGCTGGCCGAGAAGCTGGAGGAGCCGCTCGACCTCGTCGCCGAGCGCGTCGTGCTCCTGGGCGGCTACGCCTTCGGGACCGTCCGCATGGCGGCCCAGAGCAGCCCGATCTCGCCGTTCCCCGGGACCGAGGCCGAGGGCGACGACGACACGTTCAACGACCCGTCGTTCCTGACGACGCTGGCCGACCGCTGGGCCGAGTACGCCGACCACATCCGCGACGCCAACAAGGCGTCCGACGACGTGGGCGACCCGGGCACGACGGACCTCTACGACCAGATCACGCACATCGCCGACCGCGGCACGTGGTTCGTCGAGGCCCACCTCCAGCGCTACCACGGCGGCCTGAAGGAGCAGGGCCAGGACCCCGACCTCGAGGCCGTGGGCCAGTAACCCCGCGCCTGCCGCCTCTCGCCGCCCCGCCCTGTCCAGGGCGGGGCGGTTTGCGTCGAGCCACCCCGCCCGGCGTGTCCGGTCCGCGAGCGGGGCGGGGTGGTCCTACGGCGTCCGCAACTCGGCGGCACGGACGGCCCGCTCCCACAGCACGGCGCCCTCGGCGTCGAGCGCCCGCATCGTCAGCGTGCGGTCGGTGCGGGGGCCGGAGACCGAGAGCGTCCCGAAGTTGTGGCGGTCGGCGACGAGCGTGCCCGGCACGCGGAGCGGG
The DNA here is from genome assembly GCF_031846415.1 of Rubrivirga litoralis. Classification (NCBI taxonomy): domain Bacteria; kingdom Pseudomonadati; phylum Rhodothermota; class Rhodothermia; order Rhodothermales; family Rubricoccaceae; genus Rubrivirga; species Rubrivirga litoralis. The sequence continues at coordinate 57,732 of NZ_JAVRHT010000020.1, forward strand.
TTGGCGGCCTCGGGCGAGCCCGGGTCGAGCGCGGCGTCGGAGACGCCGGCCGTGAGCGGGCTCGACGTGAACTCGTAGAGCGGGTACGCCCCGGGCCGGTCCAGCTTCAGGAGCTCGGCGTGGTGGCGGTCGCCGGAGAGGAACACGACGCCGTCGACGGCCCGCAGCCGGAGCTGGTCGAGGAGGAACGCCCGCTCGGCCGGCGCGACGGCCGCGTAGGTCTCGAACACCGGCACCGGGTTGAGGAACTGGCCCCCGAAGGCGACCACCTTGAACGGGGCGTCGCTCCCGGTGAGCGCGTCGAGGAGCCACTGGAGCTGCTCGCGGCCCAGGACCGTCTGCTCCGGGGCCGGCGCGTCGTTGGGCGCCCGGTGGTAGCGGTCGTCGAGGAGGAAGAACTCGACGTCGCCCCACTGGAAGTGCGTGAACACGCCGGGCACGCCGGGGAGCCCGCGCGCGGCGGCGGGCCAGTAGCGCGTGAACGCGTCGAGCGTCTCGCCCTTCAGGATGTACGAGCGGTCCGCGTTGTTGGGGCCGTAGTCGTGGTCATCCCACGTGGCGTAGTGGGGGGCGGCGGCGAGGAGCGGCTGGAGGTCGGGCTCGGCGCGGTTGTGGGCGTAGCGGTGCGCGATGCCGCCGGCGCTCCACCAGTCGACCTCGCGGAGGTAGACGTTGTCGCCCAGCCACAGCATGAGGTCCGGGCGCGCCTGGCGGATGGTCTCGAAGATGGCCGTCGGCCCGCCGTAGGGCCGGCCGGGGCGGTCGTACGGCGGGTCGTTGTCGTAGTAGCACGAGCCGAAGGCGACCGTGAACGCGGGCGGGTCGGTCCGCCACTGCCACAGGTCCTGCGTCGTGAACGCGGTCGGGTAGGGGAACGAGACGGCCTGCCCGTTGACCTCGACGGCGTAGCCGTAGGTCTGCCCCGGCTCCAGGTCGTCGAGGCGGACCGTGGCCGTCCCGTCCGCGCTGGTCGCGGCCGTCACCGTCTGCACGACCTCCGCCCCGCCCTCGGCGCGGACCGTCAGCGTCACCTCGGCCGGCCCGTCGGTCTGGACCCAGACGGCGGCCCCGCGCGCCGTGACGTCGGCGAGCATGGGGCCGGCGGCGAGCCGCCCCGCCCCGGCGGGCGCGGCGGCGGCCGGCGGGGCCAGCCCGGCCCGGGCGAGCGCCGTCTGCACGGCCCGCTCGATCGCGGCCTGGCCGGCGGGCGTGGACGAGGCGGCGGTGAGGGCCGGCGCGCACCCGCCTCCCACGAGGAGCAGGGCGAGGCCGGCGAGGAGGGCGGGGCGGGGCGGGACGGTCATCGCGGGGCGGGGCGGGGCCAGGGGGCGGGGCGGAGCCAAAGAAAACGCCGCGCCCCAGCGAAAGGGCGCGGCGCGAACGATCATGGTCTCAGGGCTACTCGTCCTCCTCGTCCTCGTAGACGGGGGCGGGGCGGACGTCCCACTGGAGCATCTGCTCGATGTCGGCCGAGTCCTCGCCGTTCTCGTCCTCGAACTCGTAGTCGCCCAGCTCGTCGCGCTTGGAGGCCCGGACGCGGGACCACTTCGTCCCCTCCAGGTCCTCGAACTCGTCGGGGAACGGGCTCTCGACGCGGTGGCTCGGGTGGTAGCCGCGGTACTCCTTGGAGGCCTCGTAGAGGGCCGCCCGGCGCGCGCCCGGCCGCGTGGCGCTGTACCCGACGACGCGGAACGGCGGGATGTTGATGATGGCGATCACGTCGTCTCCCTCGTCCTCGGGGTCGGAGTACTCGGGGCGGACCACCTTGAACTCGTCGGGGTGGGGGTACGCGCTGCGGTCGTCGAACATGAGAGGGGCCGGGAGTTGGAACGGAGAGCAGAGGGGCCGAAGCTACTCCGCGCGCCCCAGGGCGGCCGGGTCGTAGCGCCCGCCCCGCCCCGCTTTCCCCCCCGATTCATCGGTCAGGGGCCGCCGGTCTTGCCCGCCCCGCCCCCGCGCGGTAGACTCGGCGGGCACCTCCTCCTCCACGCTCATGGACGACCTGGACGACCTGAACGACGACGACCTGAGTCTCGACGACGACCTCGACCTGGACGACGACGACCTGGACCTCGACGACGACCTCGATCTGGACGACGAGGACCTGGAGCTCGACGGCGACGAGTTCGAGGACGACGACCTCGGCGACGACGACGACGATTTCTAGAGCACCCTCCGGATGGGTACGGGGTACCGGGTACGCGGTACGGCTCCAGGCGGGCCACCCGAGCCGCGGGTCCGCACTCTGCGTCCTCCTGAACGGTGCGCTCTCGCCGCCCCGCCCTCCGCGCTGCACGGGGGCGGGGTGGTGTCGATGTGGGCAGCGGTCGCGCGTCGGCCCGAGGCTCCCGCCCCGCCCGCTTTCAACGACCGTTATGGTCCTGGAGCCTGCATAACGGCTCGCCACCAGGAGGGGGAGAACGGCCCCGCCCCGCCCCGCGCGCGGCACACTGAGGGCGGGGCGGTCTCGGATATCGGACGGCGCTCCGGCCTTGGGTCGTCGAAATAGGGCGGGGTGGGGCCGTGGAGGTGCTCGGCCACCCCGCCCGCACGGCGCTGTCCACGCTGTGGATAACCCGTGGACGGAGCGTCCTTGCGCCGCCGCCCGGCTCGCGGCTTACTTGAGGTCCGCTTCGAGGCACGCGCCGGGCAGGACGCCGGCCGCGCTCCCGACGGGCCGCCCCGCCCTCCAGGTCCACGAAGCGCCGGTGCTCCCCTGCCGCTCCCGAGACCGGAGCGGGACGCGGCCGCCGCCTCTCCCCCTCGCTTTCCCCCCGACTCATGGCCAAGACCAAGGCACCCGCCGCCCCGCACGCCGGCGGCCTCACGATCGACCGCGTGTTCTCGACCGAGGGCCAGCACCCGTTCGACAGCGTCGCTTGGACCACGCGCGACGCGGCGATCAAGAACTTCGCCGGCGAGGCCATCTTCGAGCAGCGCGGCGTCGAGTTCCCCGAGGCGTTCAGCCCGCTCGCCGTCAACGTCGTCGCGTCGAAGTACTTCTACGGCGACACCGAGACCGGCAACGGCTCGCCGGCCGAGGGCCAGCGCGAGTACAGCCTGAAGCAGCTCGTCTACCGCGTCACGCGGACGATCACGGACTGGGGCCGCGACCAGGGCTACTTCGCCTCGGACGCCGACGCCGAGGCGTTCTACGACGAGCTCACGTGGCTCTGCACGAACCAGTACGGCGCCTTCAACAGCCCCGTGTGGTTCAACGTCGGGCTGGGCGCCCAGTACGGCGTCCGCGACTCGGGCGGCAAGACGATCTCCGGGTGGGACGCCGAGCGCGGCGAGGTCGTCGCCGTCGACCCCTACGAGCGGCCGCAGGCGAGCGCCTGCTTCATCATCTCGGTCGAGGACTCGGTCGACGACATCTGGAAGCTGATGGGCGAGAGCGCCCGGCTGTTCAAGTTCGGGAGCGGGGTGGGGGCCGACTGGTCCAAGCTCCGGTCGAGCCACGAGAAGCTCTCCGGCGGCGGCATCCCGTCCGGCCCGGTCAGCTTCATGAAGGTCCAGGACGCGACCGGCGGCACGATCAAGTCGGGCGGGAAGACGCGCCGCGCGGCCATCATGCAGACGCTGAAGGTGTGGCACCCGGACATCCTCGAGTTCGTCCGCGCCAAGCAGGACGAGGAGCGCAAGGCGTGGGCGCTCATCGAGGAGGGCTACGACGGCTCGTTCAACGGCGACGCCTACGGCTCGGTCGCCTTCCAGAACGTGAACCAGTCGGTCCGCCTCAACGACGCCTTTATGGAGGCGGCGCGGGCGGGGCGGGACTTCGAGCTCACGGCCGTCACGAGCGGGGAGGCCGTCGACACGGTCGACGCGGCCGGACTGCTGACCCTGATCTCCGAGGGCACGCACGTCTGCGGCGACCCGGGCGCGCAGTACGAGGACACGATCCAGCGCTGGCACACGTGCAAGAACACGGGGCCGATCAACTCGAGCAACCCGTGCTCGGAGTACATGTTCGTCGACGACTCGGCGTGCAACCTGGCGTCGCTGAACCTGATGAAGTTCAAGACGGCCGACGGCGCGTTCGACGTCGAGCGCTTCCGGGCGGCGGCGCGCCTGTTCCTCACGGCCCAGGAGATCCTGGTCGACAACGCGGGTTACCCCTCGGACCGGATCGCGGCCAACAGCCACCGCTTCCGGCCGCTCGGGCTGGGCTTCGCCAACCTCGGCGCGCTCCTCATGTCGATGGGGCTCCCGTACGACTCCGACGAGGGCCGCGCCGTCGCCGGCGCCGTCATGGCCATCGAGCACTGCGAGGGCTACGCCCGGAGCGCGGAGATCGCGTCGAACCCGGCGATCGGGACGTTCGAGGGCTACGCCGAGAACGAGGAGCCCTTCCTCGAGGTCATGCGGATGCACCGCGACGCGGTCGCCGACATCCACGCCTCCTGCCCGGCCTACCTCCGCGACGCCGCCCAAGAGAGCGCCGACCGGATGGTGGCGCTGGGCGAGGCTCACGGTTACCGGAACGCGCAGGCCACGGTCCTCGCCCCGACCGGGACGATCGGGTTCATGATGGACTGCGACACGACGGGCATCGAGCCCGACCTCGCGCTCGTCAAGTACAAGCTCCTCGCCGGCAAGGGCGACGGGCTCATGAAGATCGTGAACCAGACGGTGCCCGAGGCCCTGAAGCGCCTCGGCTACACGGACGCTGAGGCCAAAGAGATCGTCGCCTACATCGACGAGCAGGACACGATCGAGGGGGCGCCCGGCCTCAAGCCCGAGCACCTGCCGGTCTTCGACTGCGCGTTCAAGCCGCACAACGGTGAGCGCTCGATCTCGCACCTCGGCCACATCCGGATGATGGCGGCGACGCAGCCGTTCATCTCGGGCGCCATCTCGAAGACGGTCAACCTGTCCGAGAGCGCGACGGTCGAGGACATCGCCGACGCCTACATGCAGTCGTGGGAGTTGGGCCTGAAGGCGGTCGCCATTTACCGCGAGAACTCGAAGCGGAGCCAGCCGCTCTCGACGAAGTCCGGCGGCAACACGTCAGGCAAGACGGCCGGCGCGGGCGGGGTGGCGGACGTGTCCGGCGACGGGGCCGCGACCGCCCCGCCCGAGCTTGCGGAGCGGATTGTCGAGAAGGTCGTCTACCGCCCGCACCGCGAGCGGCTGCCAGACGAGCGCCCGAGCGTGACGCACAAGTTCTCGGTGGCCGGCCACGAGGGGTACCTCCACGTCGGGCTCTACCCCGAGGGCCACACGCTCGCCGGCCGCCCGGGCGAGATCTTTATCACGATGGCCAAGCAGGGCTCGACCATCGCCGGGCTCATGGACAGCTTCGCGACGGCCATCTCGCTGGCGTTCCAGTACGGCGTGCCCCTCGAGGACCTGGTGAGCAAGTTCGGCCACGTCCGGTTCGAGCCGGCCGGGTTCACGAACAACCCCCAGATCCCGATCGCCAAGTCGATCACGGACTACATCTTCCGCTACCTCTCGCTCCGCTTCCTGAGCGCGGGCGACGCCACCCCGCCCGCGGGCGGGGCGGGCTCGGACCTGGCCGCCGAGGACGGGGTGTCCGTGGACCCTACGACGGCCGTGGCGGCTGAGGCCGACCGCCACGGCCCGGCCGCCGACGAGGTCCAGGCCGACCTGTTCGCGGCGGCCCAGGCCGCCCTCGACGGGGGCGGGGCGGCATCGCCGCACGTGGGCGGGGCGGTCGAGGCCGTCCTCGCCGCCGACGCCGACGGCCAACTCGGCGCGTTCCAGAACCAGGACGACGCGCCGGCCTGCCCCAACTGCGGCGGCATCACGGTGCGGGCGGGGGCGTGCTACAGCTGCCCGAACTGCGGGTCGTCGACGGGCTGCGGCTGAGCCGCCCCGCCCCGCCCGCGTAGGTTGCGCCCCCGGTTGGTCCGCCAGCCGGGGGCGTTTTCTGTTGACGCCGGGGCGGGGTGGGCCGTAGCGTTCGGGATGACCCTCTACCTCGGCGTCACCGACAACGACTGGTTCCGTTACCTCGCGGCTCGGGAACCGGAGGAGGTCAACTTCTGGCAGCCGGGCGGCGGGCGGCGGTTCCGGGCACTCGAGCCCGGCGGGCTGTTCCTGTTCAAGCTGAAAGCGCCAGCCAACGCAATCGGAGGCGGCGGCTTCTTTGTTCGCCACGCCCGGCTCGACGCGCACACGGCGTGGGAGGCGTTCGGGGTCAAAAACGGGGCGCCCGACTACTGGTCGTTCCTCGACCGACTCCAGCGGCTCCGGCGCGGCGCGGGCGTGAGCCCGAACCCCGAGATCGGCTGTATCGTCCTGGCCGAGTCCGAATGGATCGACGTTCCCCGAGACTGGGCGCCGCAGATCGTGAGCGGGAAGGGGTACGACACGGGCGGGGTGGAGGGGCGCCGGCTGTGGCAGGCCGTGCAGGAGCGGCTCGCCGCGCGGGCTCCAACGTCTGGCGTCGTCGCCGAGGAGCCGGCTCGGTACGGCGAGCGCGTCGTGCGGGAGCGTTTGGGCCAGGGCGCGTTCCGGCTGCTCGTGACGGAGGCGTACGGCCGGCGGTGCTCGTTCACGGGGGAAAAGACGCTCCCCGCCCTCCAGGCCGCACACATCAAGCCCTACGCCGCGTCGGGTCCGCACCGGGTCCAGAACGGGCTGCTCCTCCGGGCGGACTTGCACCAGCTGTTCGACTCGGGCTACCTCACCGTGGACCCCGCTCGTCGGGTCGTCGAGGTGAGCGGGCGGATCCGGGAGGAGTTCGAGAACGGGCGGGACTACTACGCCCTCCACGGCCAGCCCCTCCGTCTCCCCGCCAACGCGCTGGACGGTCCCGAGACGACCTTCCTCGAATACCACAACGACCGTGTCTTCCGCCCCTGACCTCCGCTACGAACTCATCATCTACTGGAGCGATGAGGACGCGGCGTTTATCGCTGAGGTCCCAGAGCTTCCCGGTTGTCTCTCGGACGGCGAGAGCTACACGGAGGCTGTGGAGAACGTAGAAGACGCGATCCGCGCGTGGATCGAGACGGCGCAGGAGCTCGGCCGAGACGTCCCTGAGCCGAAGGGCCGCCGGCTCCTGTTCGCGTAGGGCGGGGCGGACCCGGAGAGCACCGCCCCGCCCGCGCGCCGTTCGGATGGGCGGGGCGGCGAGCGCGACGTGCCACCCCGCCCCGCCCCCGGATCCTGGGCGGGGTGGAGCAGGAACCGCCCCGCCCCCGGTGGCGCTTGAGGAGGCCACCCCGCCCTTTGGGTCCGCCCCCTCCACGATGGGTTTATTCGGCACGCTCGCCGCGCTCCTGACCGTCACGGCGCTGTTCGCCTACGTCAACCACCGGACGGTCCGGCTGCCGACGACGATCGGGGTCATGCTCATCGCGCTCCTGACGTCGCTCGCGCTGCTGGCGCTGCACGGCGTCGGGATCGACCTCGACGTGCCGGCGCGGCGGCTGCTCCAGGGCATCGACTTCGACGAGACGCTGCTCCAGGGGATGCTCTCGTTCCTGCTCTTCGCCGGCGCCCTCCACGTCGACCTGGGCGACCTCGCCGAGCACAAGGGGACGATCGCGGTGCTGGCCACGTTCGGCGTCGTGATCTCGACGGCCGTCATCGGCGGGCTCACGTTCCTCGCCGCCGGCGCGCTCGGGCTCGACCTCCGCCTGATCGACGCGCTCCTGTTCGGGGCGCTCATCTCGCCGACGGACCCGATCGCCGTCATGGGGCTGTTGTCCACGATGGGCGTGCCCCGCTCGCTCGAGACCAAGATCGCCGGCGAGAGCCTGTTCAACGACGGCGTCGGCGTCGTCGTCTTCCTCATCCTCCTCGAACTGGCGCGGGGGACCGAGCCGGTGACGGCCGGCGACGTGGCGCTCCTGTTCGCGCAGGAGGCCGGCGGCGGTGCCCTGTTCGGGGCCGTGGCCGGCTACGTTGCCTACCGGATGCTCCGGTCGATCGACGACTACAAGGTCGAGGTGCTCGTCACGCTCGCGCTCGTGACCGGCGGGTACGCGCTCGCCGGGGCGCTCCACCTTTCGGCGCCGATTGCGATCGTCGTGGCCGGGCTCCTCATCGGCAACCAGGGGCGGGCGTTCGCCATGAGCGACCTCACGCGGGACCGGCTCGACGTGTTCTGGGAGCTGATCGACGAGGTCCTGAACGCGGTCCTGTTCGTGCTCATCGGGCTCGAGATCCTGGTCATCACGTTCGCGCCGTCGGCCGTGGTCCTCGCGCTGCTGGCCGTCCCGATCGCGCTGCTTGGCCGGTCGGTCGGCGTGTTCGTCCCGCTCGCCGGGCTCCGCCCGTTCGGGCTCCGGCAGGAGGCCGGCGTCAAGCGGGTGCTGGTCTGGGGCGGCCTCCGCGGCGGCATCTCGGTCGCGCTCGCGCTGTCGCTGCCGCCGGGGCCGGTCCGCGAGACGCTCCTCGTGGCGACCTACGCCGTCGTCGTGTTCTCGATCGTCGTGCAGGGGCTGACCGTCCCGCGCCTGGTCCGGCACGTGCTCCAGACGGGGCCGCCGCGCGACCTCGACCCGCTCGACGGGGACTCCGGCCCGCCCGCCGTCGCATGAGCGGGGCGGGGTGGCCCGTCCGCGACCGCCCCGCCCACGGGGGCGGAGTCGAGAAGAGGGGGAGAAGCAACGAGGAGAAGAGGCCGCGCCGTCCCGTCCCTCCTTCTCCACCCGGCCCGCCGCCGCGTGGGCGGGGCGGAGCGCCTGCCTGCCCACCCCGCCCGGGCGGCACTCCTCGGGTGGGGAACGGAACGAAAACGGCCTCTCAGCCCGCGTACTCAGTACCTCGTACCCGGTACCCCCCAACGCGTCAGTCGTCGTAGCCGTCGAGGACGTGGTCCCAGTCCCAGCCCTCGCCCTCGACGAGGCCCAGGAGCATCCGGCGGCGGCGGTCGCAGACGTCCTCGCGGAGCGCCTCGTGGTAGGCCTCGTCCGAGCACGCGGGGTACCCGTCGCGGCGGAGGCCGTCGAGCGACGGCGGCGGCGGCGCCTCGCTCGACGGCCCCGTGGACTGGTCTTCGAGCCGGTCGAGGAGCGTGTCGATGGCGGCGCGGGCGGGGTGGAACGCGCCCGGGCTCAGGCAGTCGCCGGAGAGCCCGTGCTCGGCGATCGACAGGGCCTCGTCGAGCGCGGCCAGCGACGGCGCCAGCGCCTCGCGCCGGCGCGAACCGCGGAAGTGGTGGAGGACCGGGTAGGCCAGGTGCTGCTGGGCCAGCGTCGTGAGCGCCGGCGTGAGCCCGACGAGGTGCTGCTCGAAGGCGCTGCACCCCCGGTCGAGGTCCCACATCGTGCGGATGATCTCCTCCGGCGTCTCGCCGAGCCCCCACAGCGCGGCCGCCGTGCCCCGCCGGTCGACGGCGGCCTGGAGGACCGGGAGCACGTACGAGATGGCGAGGCTGAGCAGGATGAGCCCCGAGAGCGAGGCCGTCGTCGTGAGCATCTGCCACACGGCCCCCTCCGGCTGGTAGTCGCCCAGGCCCAGCGTGACGAGCGTGTAGCCGACGAAGTAGATCCGCGACCACAGCCCGGCCGGCGCGCCCGTGGTCGCGCTCACGATGGCACCGTCGGAGGCCAGGAACACGAGCGTCCACCCCGCCCACAGCAGGACGGTCCACGAGAAGATGGCCAGGAGCAGGACCACGAGCCCGAGCTGGCTGAAAAAGAAGCCCGACACGCGCTGCCCGGTCTGGCTCTGCGTGAACAGCCATGCGCCCCGGCTGAGCTGCTTCGTGAGTGGCCCGCCGCCCCGCCCGAGCGTCGTGTAGAGGGCGTCGTAGAGGGCGAGGCCGACCAGGAGGAGGCCGGGGGGGAGGAGCCAGATCTGCATGCGCGCGGGCGGGGCGGAGCGGGAGGGGCGGGGTGGCCGTACCATCGCCACACGTACCACGCCAACCGCCCTACGCCGATGCGGCTCCCACGCCTTTTCGTCTTCGCTGCCCTCCTCCCCGCCGCCGCGCTCGCTCAGCCCGGCGTCGACGCCAACCGGCCGACGGACCGGCCGTGGCCGGACTCCCTCGTTGGCGGGACCGCCCCGCCCGCGGACGTGCAGCGCCTCTACGCCGTGGCCGCGGCCGTCGACGCCGACCGGATCGAGGCCAATGTCCGGCGCCTCGCCGGCTTCGGGACGCGGCACACGCTGTCCGACACCGTGAGCGATACGCGCGGGATCGGCGCGGCGAGGCGGTGGATCCGGGCCGAGTTCGAGCGGATCTCGGCGGCCTGCGGCGGGTGCCTGGAGGTCGTCGAGCAGCGCCGGGTGATCTCGGGCGAGCGCCGCATCCCCGAGCCGGTCGAGGTCGTCAACGTCCTCGCCATCCAGCGTGGGACGGCCGACCCGGACCGCTACGTGGTCATGTCGGGCGACATCGACAGTCGGGCGTCCGACGCGCTCGACGCGACGAGCGACGCGCCGGGCGCCAACGACAACGCGAGCGGGATGGCCGGCGCCATCGAGGCGGCCCGCGTGCTCAGCCAGTACGAGTTCCCCGGGACGATCGTCTACACCGGACTGAGCGGGGAGGAGCAGGGCCTGTTCGGCGGCCAGATCATGGCCGAGACCGCGCGCGCCGAGGGCTGGCGCATCGAGGCCGTCCTCAACAACGACATGATCGGCAACAGCTGCGGGATCGACGGCGTGTGCGACAACACGAGCGCCCGCGTCTTTTCCGAGGCCACGCGCCCGACCGAGACTGAGCAGGAGGCCCGCCTCCGCCGGTTCACGGGCGGCGAGGTCGACGGGCCGAGCCGGAACCTCGCCCGCGCCATCGACCGCCTGGCCGACCAATACGTCCGCAACCTGGACGTGATGATGGTCTACCGGCTCGACCGCTTCGGGCGGGGCGGCCACCACACGCCGTTCACGAACGTGGGCTACCCGGGCGTCCGCATCATGGAGACGCACGAGCACTACGACCGCCAGCACCAGGACCTGCGCACCGAGGCCTACCCCGACGGCACGCCGCGCCACTACGGCGACACGGTCGAGTACGTCGACTTCGACTACGCGGCCAAGCTCACGGCCCTCAACGCGGTCGCGCTGGCCGCCTTCGCCGGCGCCCCCGCCCCGCCCTCAGGCGTGACGATCGAGGGCGCCGTCCGGCCGTCGACGACGCTCCGGTGGGAGCGGCCGGACGCGGCGGAGAACCCGCAGCTCGCCGGGTTCCGCGTGAACTGGCGGCTCACGACGAGCCCGCAGTGGGAGCGCTCCGTGTTCGTCCCCGACAACGGCGAGGCCGAGCAGCACTACACGCTGGGGAACGTGGTCATCGACAACTACCTGTTCGGCGTGTCGAGCGTGGCCGCCGACGGGAGCGAGAGCCCGGTCGTGTTCCCCGGCGCGATCGGCGCGTTCGACTACGCGCCGGGCGAGTAGGGCTGCCCCGCCCGCCGCCCCGCCCGGCGACGCGGGGCGGGGTGGTCGGGCTCAGGGCCGCCCTGGCCGGTGGCTTGCGGGGATCGCCGGCCCGCGCAGCGGGTAGATCCCGGCCCCTCCCGCTCCCGAGATGACCCGCCCGCTCGCCCTCCCCGCCCTGGCGGCACTCGCCGCCCTCGCCGCCTGCACCGACGCCCCGCCCGAAGGCGCCGCGGCAACCGCCCCGCCCCCCGGCGCCGTCGAGGTGGTGTCGAACGAGAGCGACGCCGCCGAGACCCCCGCCCGCCCCGCCCCCGCCGCCGTCGACACGACGCTCCCGCCGACGGTCACGGTCGCCGGGCAGACCGTCCCCCGCCGGGCGTTCGTCGAGGATGTCGAGGCCGGCGAGCGCGTGTGCCACCTCACGCTCCGCACGGACGGGGGCGGGGTGGAGCAGGTTATGGGTGACTTCTCGCTGTGCGAGGGCCAGGCCATCCAGGGCGAGCGCGTCCAGATCGAGTACGCCACGGACGTGGTGCCGGCGGCGTCTTGCGTCGGCGACCCCGACTGCCTGGAGACCGAGACGGTCCCGTTTGCGGTGGTCGTCGACGTGATCGGGCGGCGGTGAGGCGGTGGAGTAGGGAGGCAGGAGGCGCTCGTAGCTTCGGTGCATGACCGTCCCGAACGCAGAGGGTGCCGTCGTCCCACCCGAGAAGCTGACGGACTACCTCCTCGCGCTCTCGCATCCCGTCGGCGGGTCGAAAGCCCGCTTCTTCCGGGCGCACGGGTTCGACGACAACAACGCGGACCTGCTGGCCGATGGTCTCCGCCGTATCGTCACCGGCGCACCCGCGTCGGTCCGACCGACCCCGTTCGGGACGAAGTACGTCGCCGCCGGTGATCTTCCCACGCCGCGCGGCACCGTCGTCCTGATCGAGACCGTCTGGATCGTCGAGCCGCCCGATGAGCGTCCGCGGCTCGTCACGGCGTATCCTGTGGACACGAGCCGACCCTGACCCCATGATCCGCGAACTCGGCACAGTCGTGCTGGCGCACGACCTCCCGGACCTCGGTTTAGAGGAGGGGGACGTCGGTGCGGTCGTCTACGTCTACGACGGCGGCCGCGCGGTCGAGGTGGAGTTCGTCTCGGGCTCGGGGGCTACGGTCGCTGTCGAGACGCTGCGGGCGTCGGACGTGCGTCCGCTCGGGGACAGCGAGATCCTCCACGCCCGCGCCCTCGCCGCCTGACC